>JANOIS010000188.1:0-3640 GCA_031407755.1 Chloroflexota bacterium
GCGAGTGCCGCGCCGAGCGTCTCGATCAGCGCCCGCAGGTCGTGTCCCGGCACGACGCCGATGTAGGTGATCCCGAGATCCTCGAACAACTGACCCGGCTGGGCGAACTGCACCACGGACGCGCGCAGCCGCTTCGAAAGCTCTAGGATGTGAACACCGATCACCGGGATCCGCTCGACCGTCTGGTCGTAGAAGCTCTTGCTCTGCCGCCACGCGCCTGACAATTTGATCTGCGAGAGGTATTTCGAGAAGGCCCCGACCGTCGGGCTGATCGACATCTCGTTGTCGTTGACCACGATGAGCATCTGCGTCTGGCGGTGTCCGATGTCGTTGAGCGCCTCCAGCGACAGCCCGCTCATCAACGCCGCGTCACCGACGACGACCGCGATCCGTTCCATACCGTGGCGCAGATCGCGGGCCTCCGCCAGCCCCTCGGCGATCGATAACCCCGTCCCGGCATGACCGCCATCGAAGACGTCGTGGGGCGATTCGGATCGGCGCGGGAAACCGCCGACGCCGTCCATCGAGCGCAGCGTGGAGAATCGATCGAGGCGCCCGGTCAGGAGCTTGTGCGGGTACGCCTGGTGGCCGGTGTCCCAGACGATCCGGTCGCGCGGAGACTCGAGCAATCTGTGAAGCGCGATGGTCAGCTCGACGACACCGAGCGAGGAACCGAGGTGGCCGCCGGTCTGGGCGACGGTGCGGATGATCGTCTCGCGAATCTCGGCCGCGAGATCTGCGAGCTGGGCTTCACGCAGGCCACGAAGGTCTGCCGGGCTGTTGAGATCGGACAGGATGGTCACGGGTGGGACAACTCCGATGCGACCGGCTCGGGACCGCCGGCTCGGTCGAATGGACGGGTCATCGGGCCCATCGGTAACGGTATGTTCGCAATCGGCGTCCTCAGGGATGCGCCGGCCGCCATGATAAACCTGTTCCCTGCAGGTCGCCCGTTTCTTGCCGACTGCAGCGTCGCTGCCCAACACCGAGTGGCGCCACCTCCACCACCCCGAGTCCGCCAGATGTCGTCCCACAGAACGTTAGGCAGTCTGTCCGCGCTCCTGGAGCGGGCGCGTACCCGGAACGACGGCACGCGCACGCACGATCAGGCGGATACGTGGCCGCTGCAAGGATGCACGAAGGGCTCATAGCGCGCCTAGTGATGTGGCTGGTGTCATCTGGCGGCCACACGTCGGCGGGGCATGAACGATGGGCGGATCCGAACCTCGCGCTAGCCGCTGTCGACCGTGTTTTCGTCTGTCACCTCGACCGTATCCAGACTGCCGCCCCTCGCGACGAGCTGGCGCATCCGGAGTTCGGCACCGCGCAGAAGCGTCTCGCAGCGCTCGAGCAGCGCCGCCCCGCGCTCGTGCAGGGCCAGGGTCAGTTCGAGCGGCTGGCCACCGCTTTCCAGCTCGGCGATCGTGCGCTGGAGTTCGACCAGGGCGTCGTCGAAGGTCAGCTCGGCGATCGCTGCGCCGGGCTCAACCGTGTCCGTCACCGTCTCCGCCTTCGTCATCCGGATCCTCGTCCATGGCTTCGGCCATCCGCGTGAGGCGGGGCGCGACAAGCATACCGACGACGACCCCACCGATGCCGAACGTCGCCACGATCAGCGCGAACAGCCCCACCTGCTCGATCATGGCACGGACCTGCGGTCCACGGTCGCATCGATCTCGCCGCGGGCCACCCGGATGGACAACGTCGTTCCGGCCGGCGCCGCCGACGGGTCGCGCACGATCGAGCCGTCCGGCTGACGCCGCACGATGGCGTAGCCGCGCTCCAGGGTCGCCGCCGGGCCAAGGACCGCGAGCGCCACCGCGGCCGAGTCAAGGGCGGATCGGCTGGCCGCCAGCCTCGTGGCGGCGTGCCTGGGCAGGGCGATCGCGGCCGCATCCAGCCGCATGCGCTCGCCGGCCAGCCGCGCCGCCACGGCCCGTGTCGCCCGATCGAACAGCAATCCGACCTGCTCTCGCGCCGCGGCGAGCCGGGATACGGGGCTGACCCGGTCCAGGGCCCGCCGCTCCACCGCGAGGTCCCGCGCGGCCGCGGCAAGACGACGTTCCGTGGCGGTCGCCAGCCGGTCCGCGGCGCGCCGCAACGCTCCGGCCATCTCCAGTCGGTCCGGCACGACGATCTCCGCGGCCGCGGACGGGGTGGGCGCTCGGACGTCGGCCGCGAAATCGGCCAGTGTCACGTCCACCTCATGCCCGACGCCACACACCACCGGCATCGGATGGGCGACGACGGCCCGGACCACCCGCTCGTCGTTGAACGCCCACAGGTCCTCCAGCGAGCCGCCACCGCGGGCCAGGATCGTGACCGCGGGCACCTCGTCACCGCGGCCCGCCTCGCGCAACCCGGCGGCGTAGCGCTCCAGCCGGCGGAACGCGGTCACGATGCTGGCCGGGGCGCCTTCCCCCTGCACCAGGGCCGCGACCAGCACGACCGAGACAAGCGGCCAGCGCCGCGCCAGCACGTGGCTGATGTCCCGCCAAACCGCACCGGTCGGGCTGGTGATGACGGCGATCGTCCGCGGCCGGACCGGCAGCGGGCGCTTGCGGGCGGTCTCGAACAGGCCCTCCGCCGTCAACCGTGCCTTGAGCGCCTCGAACCGCAGCGCCAGATCGCCAAGCCCCGCGGGCTGGATGGAATCCACATAGAGCTGCATTGCGCCGGTCGGCTCGTACAGGTCGATCCGGCCGTGGACCACGACTCGCAATCCGGCCTGGGCCTGGAATGCGGAGCGGACCCGATCGTCACGAAACCAGACGCACTGGAGCTGGTTGCGCTCGTCGCGCAGCGCGAAATAGGCGTGTCCGGCGGACGACACGGTCACCCGGCCGATCTCGCCCTCGACCCACAGGTCGACAAGCCGAGGGTCCTGGCGGATGGCCGCACGGACGGCACGGGTGACCTCGCTGACGGCAAGGATACGCACCCCGAACGCGCCGGGGGCCGCGGAGGGACCCGTGGGCCGCTCGCGGACCGCCGAGCGTGGCTCGTCCGGATCGTCCCCCACCGCGTCCCAGCCCGGCAGCGCCCATTCGGGCGGCCCACCCTCGCGCCCGCTCACCGCATCGAATCCTGCGTCAGAGTCGAGTCTGGTACTCGCCCGTCCGGGTATCCACCCGGATCGTGTCGCCCGTCTCGACGAAGATCGGGACCTGGACGACGAGGCCCGTCCCCAGCGTGGCCGGCTTGCGGGCACCGGACTGGGTATCCCCGGCGAAGCCCGGCTCGGTGTCCACGACCGGCAGATCGACCGTCACCGGCAGCTCGATCCCGATCGTTTCGCCCTGGTAGCTGGTGCGGTCGAGGGTCATGCCATCGGTCAGATACTGGGCCGTCTCACCGAGCTGCTCGGTGCTCAGGATGAACTGGTCGTACGTGTCGGTGTCCATGAAATGGAAATCGGCGTCGTCTCGGTAGAGGAACTGGACCGGTCGCTTCTCCATCGATGCGCGCGGCCATTTCGACCCGGCCTGGAACGAGCGCTCCACGGTCTGGCCGCGCTTGATGTTGCGCAGCGTGATCTTGACCTGGGCGGAGCCTCGACCCATCTTGATGTGGTGGTAATCGAGGATCTGCCACAGCTCGCCATCGCGCTCGATGGCGACGCCCGTCGTGAGTTCGCCGG
>JANOIS010000257.1:0-5912 GCA_031407755.1 Chloroflexota bacterium
ATCGAAACCTTTCTGGGGATCCAGGCGGCCGATCATCCCGATGACCGGTCCGTGGTCGTCCGCCTCGAAACCCACCCGCGCGAGCAGGTCAGCCCGGCACGCCACCTTCCCGGCTCGATCACCCAGCCCATAGCCCGCGGCGAGATCCCGGTCCGTGGCCGGATCCCACACGACGCTGTCCAGTCCGTTGAGGATCCCGATGAATCGATCGCCACGCGAGCGGAGTAACGCGTCCAGCCCCATCCCGAACGCCGGCGTCAGGGCCTCCCTCGCGTAGCCTGGTGACACCGTGTTCACGATCTCGGCCGACTCGATCGCCGCTGCGAGCAGGTCGATGCCGTCCGCGTTCTGGCCCGGCGCGCCATCACCCGGCCGCAGCCCAAGCCCAGTCAGGGCAGCATTCCCCGTCCAGCCGTGATAGGCGAGGTTGTGCAGGGTCGTGACCATGGCGGCCCGAGCGATGACCGGCTCGTCGGCGTAGCGCATCGACCTGAACACGGCCGCCGGGCCCGCCTGCCAGTCGTGCAGATGCAGAACGTCGACGGGCCTCCCGTCCACCCGTATCGCCTCGAGCGCGGCCCGGCAGTACAGCCCGAACCGCCACGCGTTGTCGGCGTAGTCACCGTCCGCGTCACCGTAGAACCCGACCCGATCGAACGCTGGTGCGTGATCGATGAGGCGCAGTCGATAGCCGTTCGCGGCGACGTCCACGACGGTCACCGCCGACGACCCGGTCCGAGCCCGCGGGTCCGGCACCTCCAGCAGAGTCTTCCCGAGGACGCTCCCGGCAGGGGGTTCGGGAACACCCCGGTAGCGCGGAAGGTAGACGTCCACGGGCCCATCGATCGCCCCGCCCGGCAGGCCACCAAGCGCGCGCGCCAACGCATCGACCACGTCCGCCAGGCCACCGGTCTTGGCCCACGGCTCACACTCGGCTGACAGGAAGGCCACGCGCAGTCCCATTGGCCGTCATGGTAATCGGTGTGGCGGGGCGGCCGGGGCGGCGCGTGAATGACCCGCTATCATGCGCGCCGATGGATCTCGTCAGCGTCCCGTCGATCCCGGCGGCCAGCTTCCCGCTTCCACCACGACTGGAAGGCCTCCGCCGCCTCGCCTACAACGTCCACTGGGCGTGGGACCCGCGCACCCGCAATCTGTGGAGTCTGATCGACCGAGCGGCCTGGACCCGCTATCGCAACCCGATCCCGGTCATCAGCGGACCGACCGAGTGGTCACGCCTGCTCGACGACGAGAAGTTCCTGGCCGAATATCACGATGTCCTGGCCGACTTCGACCAGTACATGACCGATGGCGCCGATCACTGGTTCGGGCGCAAGTACGGCGACAAGCTCACCGGCCCGATCGCCTACTTCTGCGCCGAATACGGGCTCCACGAGTCGGTCGGGATCTACTCCGGCGGTCTGGGCATCCTGGCCGGCGATCATATGAAATCCGCCAGCGACATGGCCCTGCCGTTCATCGGGGTCGGGCTGCTCTATCGCAAGGGTTACTTCCGCCAGCAGATCGATGCCGACGGCCACCAGGAGCACAGGTACCCCGACTACGACCTGAGCCGCCTGCCGCTGTCGCGGGTGCAGGACGAGAACGGCCTGCCACTGACCGTCATGGTCCAGTTACCCGGTCGGGATCTGTCCGTCGCGGTGTGGCTCGCTCAAGTCGGACGGGTGCCGGTCCTTCTGCTGGACACGGATGTCGCCGAGAACGCGGTCGAGGACCGGCCGATCACCCACATCCTGTACGTCCGCGGTCGCGAGATGCGTTTGCATCAGGAACTCGTGCTCGGGATCGGTGGGGTACGTGCGATCCGGGCCCTGGGGCTGGCACCGGCGGTCTGGCACCTCAACGAGGGCCACTCGGCGTTCCTGCTCGCCGAGCGTGCCCGCGAGTACGTCGCGGCCGGGGCAGAACTCGAGGATGCCTGGGCGCAGGTCCGGCGCAACAGCGTGTTCACGATCCACACCCCGGTCTCGGCCGGCAACGAGCGCTTCGATATCGATCTCGTCCGACGTGTCGCCGGGCCGCTGCTCGACGCAGGGGGCGTGCCCGTGGAGCGCGTCCTTGAGCTCGGTCGCGGCACGGACGACGACCCCGGCCAGTTCGATATGACCGCCTTCAGCCTGCGCCTGACCTACCGCGCGAATGCCGTCAGCAAGCTGCATGCGGAAACCGCCAACGCGACATGGGACGGCATCGTGGAGCACGAGATCCTGGCCGTCACCAACGGTGTCCATGGCCCGTCCTGGGTCGGCTCGCCGATCGTCGAGTTGCTCGCCCGCCACCTCGACGCCGATCTCCAGACACTTGACGCCGGCGCGCGCCAGGACCCGTTCTGGAGCCGGCTGGAGAAGATCCCCCGGGCCGACCTGTGGGAGGCGCACATGCGCCAGAAGCGCGAACTCAGCCTGTTCGTCCATGGTCGGCTGCGCAGCCAGTTCGCCCGCCATGGGGAGGCGCCAACGGTCCTCGCAGAGGTCGAAACGGCGCTCGATCCCGCGATCATGACGATCGGTTTCGCCCGCCGGTTCGCGACCTACAAGCGGGCCGGGCTGTTGTTCACCGATATGGACCGCCTGGGCCGGATGCTGTGGGACCCCGAGCGGCCGCTCCAGGTCATCTTCGCCGGCAAGGCCCACCCCGCCGACCGGCCCGGCCAGCGGGTCATCCAGGAGATCTTCCAGCGCTCGCGATCGCCGCAGCTGCGCGGTCGCGTGTTCATCCTGGAGGATTACGACATGCGCGTGGGGCGCTATCTCGTCCAGGGTGTGGACGCCTGGCTCAACAACCCACGCCGTCCACTGGAGGCATCCGGCACGTCCGGCATGAAGGCCGCCCAGAACGGTGTCCCCAATATCAGTGTCCTCGACGGCTGGTGGGACGAGGGGTTCGAAGGCGACAACGGCTGGGCGATCGGTGGCCGTGAGCAGAACCCGGACGAGGCGGCCCAGGACTGGTCGGACGCACAGGACCTCTACCGGCTGCTCGAGGAGGACCTCATCCCGGCCTGGTACGAGCGCGCCGCCGATGGCACGCCGCCGGGCTGGACGAGCACCATGCGTCGAGCCATGTCGACCGCGCTGTGGCGTTTTTCCACGACCCGGATGCTCCAGGAATATGCGGAGTGCCTGTATCTGCCCGCCGCCGGCGTCTCGGTGTCGCTCGCGGCCCGGCCGTCCGTGGTGACGGAGGCCGGCTGACTTCGTGGCGCCCAGGATCTCGCTGGCGCTGGCCATCCACAACCATCAGCCGGTCGGCAACTTCGGGTGGGTCTTCGCCGAGGTCTACGAACGCGCCTACGGGCCGATGATCGAGGCGCTGGAGCGCCATCCCGGCGTGCATCTCGCCCTGCACTACAGCGGGCCGCTGCTGGAATGGCTCATCACCGAGCGTCCGGACGCCGTAGCGCGGCTGCGCGAGCTCGTGGGCCGCGACCAGATCGAGATCCTCGGAGGTGGGCTGTACGAGCCCGTCCTGGCCGCCATCCCGGAGCGGGACAGAGTCGGCCAGCTGACCGGTATGGCGGATCTCCTGGAGCGCCAGTTCGGCCGGCGGCCGCGCGGGGCGTGGCTGGCGGAACGGGTCTGGGAGCCGGACCTCCCGAGCTCGCTCGTCGCGGCCGGATATGAGTGGACCATCCTCGACGATGCGCATTTTCGGGCGGCCGCCATCCCGGAAGAGGACCTGTGGGGCCCGTACAGTACGGACGATCTGGGTCACCTCCTTCGGGTGTTCGGGACGGAGCAGGGGCTGCGCTACCGGATTCCCTTCCGTGAGGTGGACGATGTGATCGAATACCTGCGGGTGCACGCGACCGAGGCTGGCGACCGGGTCGGCATGATGGGCGACGATGGCGAGAAGTTCGGGGCGTGGCCAACGACCTGGGACCACTGCTGGGGCGAGGGCCGCTGGGTGGAGCGGTTCTTCGAGGCGCTGGACGCAAACGCCGATTGGCTGTCCACGACGACGCCGTCGGCCTGGCTGGCAGGGCATGCCACGATCGGGCGGGTGTATGTCCCTACCGGTTCGTACGCCGAGATGGGCCAATGGGCGCTGCCGGCGGACGAGAGCCTCGCCTACGCCGACGTTCTGGCGAGGGCGCAGGCGGAGAAGCGGCCCGAGGCGCGCTGGCTGCGCGGGGCGTTCTGGCGCAACTTCCAGATCAAGTACCGCGAGGTCAACGACCTGCACAAGGCGATGCTGCGGGCCTCCGATGCGGTCGCGGCGATGCCCGAGGGCGCGGCTCGGAAACGTGCGACGCGGCACCTGTACCAGGGCCAGTCCAACGACTGCTATTGGCACGGCCTGTTCGGCGGCATCTACATCAGTCATATGCGCCTGGCGACCTGGGAGCACCTAATCGCCGCCGAGGATCTCGCGGAGATGGCGACCGATCGACTGACGACGACCGAGCTGCGCGACCTCGACCTGGACGGCACCGACGAGGTCCGCCTCGCGGCCCCGGGTCAGGTCGTCACGGTCGACCTCGAGGGCGGTGGAGGAATCGGCAGTTGGGACATCCGGGCGGTCCGTCATGCGCTCGGGGCGGTCATGCGCCGGCGTCCCGAGGCGTACCACGCGGTCCTCCGCGCCGGTGACGGCGTCCACGCGGGCGACTCGGCGGCTTCCATCCACGACGCGTTCCGGGTCAAGGAGCCCGGACTTGCCGATCACCTCCAGTACGACGCGTACGAGCGGCGCAGCGGTCTCGTCCGTGCGCTCGATCCGGCCGCCACGGCTCGCGACTGGGCGGCCGCTCGCGCGCCCGAGCTCGGTGACTCGGTGGACGGCGCCTTCGAGCTCGTCGAACTGACCAACGGTCGGCTCGTCACCCGGCGCGAGGCGACCATCGCGGGGGCCGCCGTGAACGTCATCAAGACCCTGACGATCGGCACGGATCGGCGGACGCCGACGCTCGATATGTGCGTCGATCTGGAGCACCGCCAGGGCCCCCCGATCGACGTCCGGCTCGGAATCGAGTGGTCCTTGACGATGCTTGGTGGCGGGGGGAACCCCGCGGCCTGGTGGGAGATCGATGGTGCGCGAGCCGCCCACGATGCGGCCGGCACAGCCGACGGCATCACGGCCATCGCCCAGGGCAACGACTTCGTGGGCGTCAGCGTCGCGACCACGACGGACGAGCCGGCGGACGCCTGGTGGGCGCCGATCGAGACCGTCTCGAATTCGGAGGACGGATTCGAGCGCGTCTATCAGGGCAGCGGCCTGCTGCTGTCGTGGCCGCTCCGGCTGGAGCGCGGAGGGCGGTGGTCACGCACCGTTCACCACGTCGTGTCGACGAGCCACGACCGAGCCCGGGACGAGGCGTGAGCCGCCCGGCCCTCGTCGTCCACGGGCACTTCTACCAGCCGCCGCGACTCGATCCATTCACGGGGTTCATACCTCTCGATCCGACCGCGGCCCCCGCGCGCGATTGGAACCAGCGCATCAGCGCCGAGTGCTATCGACCCAACGCCGAGCTCGGCAACCTCGGCTCGATGTCGTGGGACCTGGGGCCGACGCTGGCCAGCTGGCTGGAGGCCGGCGACCCGGTGGCATATCGCGGGTTCAGTGATGGCGACCGCGGCGCGAACGGGATGGCCCAGCCGTACCACCACACGATCCTGCCCCTCGCCTCTGCGGCGGACCGACGAACCGAGGTGCGCTGGGGGCTGCGCGACTTCGAGGTCCGGTTCGGGCGTCGACCGAGCGGGATGTGGCTCCCGGAGACGGCTGCGGACCTCGCGACACTGCGCCTGCTTGCGGATAACGGAATCACCCACACGATCCTCGCGCCGTGGCAGCTCGAGCCGCTGGATGGCCCGGAGATCGAAACGCGCCGGCCCGTCCGCATCGATCTCGGGGATGGTCGGTCCATGGTGGCGGTCGCGTACGACGGG
>JANOIS010000301.1:0-5187 GCA_031407755.1 Chloroflexota bacterium
CGGCGCGGCCGTGGACAACATCCTCGACTTCGAGGCGCGCTATCCGGCGGCGCGGACCGTCGTCCTGCGCCGGAACTACCGCTCCCTGGCGCCCATCCTGGATGCCTCGTACCGGCTCGTCCGGTTCAACGACCCGGACCGCCTGGAGGCGCGCACCGGCATCGTCAAACGCCTCAAGGCTGAACGACGTGAACGGGCCCCTGCGCCGGTCCGGCTGGAGGCGTTCGCCACGGGTTCGGAAGAGGCGGATTGGATGGCCGCGGACATCGCCCGTCGAGTCGGGGATGGCGCCAGTCCACGGGATCATGCGGTGCTCGTCCGCGCGAACGGACACGCGGACCCGGTCCTGCGGGCGCTCAACGTGGCCGGCATCCCGTGGCGCTTCTCCGGATCGTCCGGGTTGTACGCGCGGCCGGAGGTTCGCCTGCTCATGGCTTTCCTGCGGGCCGTTGCGGACCCCGAGTCCAGCGTGGACCTGTACGCCCTGGCTTCCTCGGAGGTCTACGGTCTGGGCGGGGAGGACCTGAGCGCCATCGTCAACACGGCCAGGCGGCGGAACCGCTCGGTGTGGGCCGTGCTCGATGAGTTGGAACGACAGCCGGGCATCCTGCGCGTCTCGCCGGCCACCCGCCAGGCTGTGCATCGGCTGGTGGACGACATCGGGCGCTACACGGCGCTCGCCCACGAGCGGCCGGCCGGTGAGGTCCTCTACGCGTTCCTGCGCGACAGCGGGACGCTCGCCGGTCTCGCGGCGACGCCGACGACTGCGGCCGAGGAGGGGCTCGGCAATGTGGCCCGCTTCTTCGACATCATCCGGGCCCAGTCCGTCCTCCTCGCCGACGACCGGGCCGTGTTCGTCGCTCGGCATCTCCAGACGCTCATCGACGCCGGCGATGATCCCGCCACCGCGGACCTCGACCCAGACGCAGACGCCGTGGCCGTCTTGACGATCCACAAGGCCAAGGGACTCGAGTTCCCGGTCGTCTACCTGCCGGGCATGGTCGTCGGTCGGTTTCCGGGCAACGGGCGCGGTGAGGCACTGGCCCTTCCCGTTGCCCTGGGTCGAGGCGTAGCGCCCACGCCGGAACGAGGGCTCGCCGAGGAGCGGCGCCTGTGCTACGTGGCCATGACCCGGGCCAGGAACGAGCTCATCCTCTCGCACGCGGCGGATTACGGTGGCGCCCGGGCACGACGCATCTCGCCGTTCGTGCTGGAGGCCCTGGATCTGCCGGCGGCGGTCGCGGCCCCGGGTGGGGGCGTGACGCCGGCGTCGGCCGAGGAGCGACTCGCGGCGTTCGCCACGGCGGACACCCCCGTCGAGGCGGCCCGCGGCCCGATCGAGGAACCGCTGTCGCTAAGCTTCGGGCAGATCGATGCGTATCTGACCTGCCCCCTCCGCTACAAGTACGCTCACGTCCTGCGGGTGCCGGTGGCGCCCCACCACGCGCTGGTCTATGGCTCGGCGATGCACAAGGCCGTCCAGCTGTTCCATCAGCGCCACGCTCGTGGCCACGTCATGTCCGAGGCAGAGCTGGACGAGGTCCTGGACTCGGCCTGGTCTAACGAGGGATTCGTCAGCCGCGAGCATGAAGAGCAGCGTCTTGCCGCGGGCCGGGCGGCGCTGCGTCGGTTCCGGCTGGAGCAGCTTGAGCCCGGCGCGGTGATCCCCACCTATGTCGAACGGGAGTTCAGCTTCTCGCTAGGTGGAGACCGGGTTCGCGGCCGCTGGGACCGCGTGGACATCGAGCCGGTCGCCGGAGACGCGCCGTCGGTGCCTGTAACCACGGAACCGTCGGCGGATCACGTCACCCCGACGCTCGGCATCCTCGGTCGCGAACGCGTGACCATCACGGACTACAAGTCGTCGGACATGCGCGATCCCGCCCGTGCCAGGCAGCGCGCCCGCGATTCCCTCCAGCTCCAGATCTATGCGATGGGCTACGAGGCGATGACCGGGCGCCTGCCGGACCAGGTGGCCCTGCATTTCCTCGATTCGGGGCTGGTCGGCAAGGTGGACGTGGACCCAAAGCGCCTGCGCAAGGCCCGCGAGCGGATCGGGATGGCCGCGACCGGGATCCGGGCCCGCGACTACACCGCAACGCCGGAGGCGATGGCCTGTTCGTGGTGCCCGTTCCGTGACATCTGTCCCTCCAGCGCGGCCGCGACGCGATAGGGCATCTGCCCAAGGTGACAGCGCTGCGTGCCGCCCCCATCGTGCCCGACCTCGGGGACCCGCCACCACGGCCGTACAGGAGGGCACGATCGATCATGCGATTCGCGCGCCTTGTTCGGCCGTGGGCGGCGTCCGACGGTTCGCACACCGTAGACTCGCTCGTCATGGAGGCGCGGGACCGGCTCATCAATCTCGGCGTCTTCGGGGCGGCCGCGCTCGTATGGTCGCTCGTGGCGCTCATCGTCACGACGCGCGACCCCATCGCGGATCCGGTCGCAGGATTTGTGGGGGCCGCGCTCATCGGCCTCGCGGTTGGCCTGACGACCGTCCCGATCGCATGGCTGCTCGTCTTCGGGCGCCATAGACGGATCGCCTATCACGGTGACTGGACCCGGGCGGCCAGGCGCGGTGGCTGGATCGGGCTGGTGGTGGCCGTGTTCATCGTGCTGCGCCTGCAGGGCGCGCTCGAGCTGCCGATCGCCCTGTTCATCATGGCGCTTGCAACGGTGGCGGAGGCGACGCTCTCGGCGGAACGCTGAGTTCGGGCTGCGGCGGAGCGGCGGGGCGGCGGGGCGGTGGGGCACGGTCCGGCGGTACCATCGGTCCCCCAGCTGTATGCCCCGGAGGACACGTGCCCGAGCGCGCAGACATTCGTCCCGCCGAGCCCCACCCCGAGATCAAGTCCAGGATAGCCGCGGCCGTCGAGGCGCTCCGGGATGACGTGATCGGCCTGTCGCACCGGATCCATGCGAATCCGGAACCAGCGTTCGAGGAACACCAGGCCGCGACCTGGACCGCCGAGATCCTGCGTTCGCACGGGTTCGAGGTGGAACACCCGGCCGGCAGCCTCAAAACCGCCATCCGAGCCACGATCCGAGGTCGCGCGGGTGGCTCCGCTCCCGTCGGCCCGCGCATCGGGATCCTGGCCGAGTACGACGCCCTCCCGGGGCTGGGTCATGGCTGTGGCCACAACACGATGGCGGCCTCCGGCGTGGGCGCCGCTCTGGCCCTCGCGGCCGTCGCCGATGACCTTCCGGGTGAGATCGTGTTCCTCGGCACGCCCGCCGAGGAGCGCGGCAGCGGCAAGCAGATCATGATCGACGATGGCCTGTTCGAGGGCCTGGACGCCGCGTTGCTCTTCCATCCGTGCGACCGCAACCACGTCGAGAGCCACCCGCTGGCGTCCGAGGACGTGGACGTCGTGTTCACCGGGCTCCAGGCGCACGCGTCGTCCGACCCGTGGCGCGGCAAGAACGCCCTTGATGGCCTGATCACCCTGTTCACAAGCGTCGGCCTGTGGCGCCAACAGCTGCGGCCCACATCGCGCGTCCACGGCATCATCCGCGAGGGTGGCACGGCCGCCAACATCATTCCCGAGCGTGCCTCCGCCTGGTTCATGTTGCGCAGCGCCGACCAGCCGTACTACGAGGAGATGAAGACTCGCTTCACAAGGATGTGCGAGGCAGCCGCGATGGCCACGGACACGATGGTCAGCGTGACCTACTCCGGTGGTGCCACGACCATGCGCAACAACCGTGTCCTCGCCGCCAGCTTCCGCGCGAACATGGCCGCCTACGGCATCGACGACATGGGTGACGACCCGAACGCCGGCAGCACGGACATGGCCAACGTCAGCTGGGTCTGTCCCACGATCCATCCTGACCTCGCCATCTGCGACGAAGGCGTTCCGGGGCACTCCATCCAGTTCCGCGACGCGGCCGTGACCCCGCGGGCCGACGAGACGACGCTGCTGGCCGCGACCCTGATCGCGCAGACCGCAGCGGACCTGTTCCTGGGGCCGGATCTTGTCGAGGCGGCCTGGGCAGAGTTCCGCACGGGCTAGAGGCCACCGCCGCGGTGCTACCATCGAACCGGCGCGCCCCGCTGGACGCTCATCTCGAACCGGCGGCGCCCCAGCGAGACGGATCCTGACGCGGCCGCACGGACGGTCAGCGCACGTCTCCGGAGGAGATCCCCGTGGCCGAGCGCCCCCACGACCCAACCACCCCGGCCCCCAACGCAGGCGTGAACGCCGAGCCTGACTTCGCTGCCGCCAACGGCTGGGACGCCGAGTTCGAGACGTACGCCGATTACGACCTGCCGACGTACGTCGGGCCGAGCACATTCATGAACCTGCCCTGGATCACCGATCCCGCCGAGCTCACCGCCCGCGCGGTCGACGTCGCCATCATCGGCGCCCCGTTCGATGATGCCGTCAGCCACCGGTCGGGCGCCCGGTTCGGGCCGCGGGCCATCCGCGAGGCGCAGTACACATCGGGCTCGATCAACTCGCTTCAGCTCGGCGTGGAACCGTTCGAGGAGCTGGTCGTCGTCGATGCCGGCGACGCCAACATCGTCCCCTCGTGGATCGAGCGCGCCCACGCCATGATCTACCGCAAGGTCCACGAAGTCGCGTCCACGGGTGCCATCCCGATCGTGCTCGGCGGCGACCACTCCATCACCTGGCCAAGCGCCACCGCGATCGCCGAGATCCGCCGACCGGGCAGCATCGGGATCGTCCACTTCGATGCGCATGCCGACACGGCCAACGACGACTGGGGTGTGCTGGCCGGGCACGGTACCCCCATGCGCCGGCTCATCGAATCGGGCGCGGTCAAGGGCAAGAACTTCGTGCAGGTCGGCCTGCGCGGCTACTGGCCGCCGGTGGAGACGTTCGAATGGATGCGTGAGCAGGGGATGCGCTACCACTTCATGCGCGAGATCGAGGATCGCGGCGCGGACGCCGTCGTGGCGCAGGCCATCGAGGAAGCCCTCGACGGGCCCGACTACATCTACCTGAGCCTCGATATCGATGTGATCGATCCGGGTCTCGCACCCGGCACCGGAACCCCGGAGCCCGGCGGCATGCTCACCCGCGAGGTCCTGCGGGCGATCCGCCAGATCGTCGGGGCCGTGGACCTTGCCGGCATGGATATCGTCGAGGTATCACCGCCGTATGACCATGCGGAGACGACCGCGATGGCCGCGAACCGGGCCGCGCTGGAGGCGATCAG
>JANOIS010000024.1:0-9275 GCA_031407755.1 Chloroflexota bacterium
CCGGACCTACACGCAGAGCCACATCGACTACGTCATCGAGGTGGTCAGCGCGGTCGCGGCACATGCCACGGATCTGCGCGGCTACCGGATCGTCGAGCCCCAGCCGTCGGCCCTGCGCCACTTCACGGCACGCTTCGAGCCGGACGCGTGATCGGCGGGTGGTCACGGCGATCGTCGCCGGGTGATCGCGTGATCCGGGTCAACCGCCGAAAGCGTACTTCCACTGGATGCAGCCAGTGGAGCAGTGGCCGAGCTTGAGGCACGCGCCACCGGGTGCTCAGGCCGGTGTACGGATCTGCTGCTGTGCTGAGGTGAACGGCGGAGGACCAAGGATCTCGATGCTGTCACTTCGGGCGGCGACTTCACGCAACTTTGCGAAATCGGCGGGGTGCGACCCGGGGACCGCTCCGGGACTGGCGGGTTCGGACAACTCCCGATAGAAGACCTCCGCCCATCCCGTGCCTGGAACCGTCACGCACAGCAGGCGGGCGGTCTCGGAGGTCACGAGGAACGCATGTGGAACGCCGCGCGGGGCCACGAAGATGCCGCCCTCGCCGATGAAATGCTCTTCACCGTCGTTATGCACGAGGATTTCGCCCTCGAGCACGTATAGCGCCTCATCATCGTGCGGATGCCGGTGCAGGGGGGTGGACTTGCCGCGCACCTCGCGATCCTCATGTAGGGCGAAGGCCCCGTTGGTCTCCTCCGGTGTCGCCTTCATGGTGAAGAGCCCGCCACCAGCGAACCAGAGCTGTTCGCCTTCGCCTTCCTGACGGATCACCGGAACTGCAGTGGTCATGGCGTTCCTCCTTGCTCGGATATGGGACTGTGGTGTCCATGGACAATACAGTACCATAGTGGCTATGTCACTCCCGTATGAGCTGACTGGTCGAACTCATCAGAAGGCGCGAACCCGTAATGCCCTCATCACAGCGGCGCGCCAGCTGCTGGCGGAGGGCGTGACACCCACCGTGGAGCGTACGGCCGATCGGGCGGCCGTCTCGCGCACGACCGCCTTCCGATACTTCCCCAACCAGCGCGCCATCCTTGTCGCGACCTACCCACACATCATCGAGCGGTCGCTGCTCGGGCCCGGAGCATCGGAGGACCCAATCGTGCGGCTTGAGGCTGTGACGCAGGCCTTCACTCGCCAAGTACTCCAGTTCGAGCCGGAGCTGCGCGCACAGTTGCGCCTCTCGCTCGAGCCAGGACCCACCCGGCCGGACGATCTCCCGCTTCGTCAAGGGCGAGGAATCGGCTGGATCGAGGATGCGTTGGGGCCGTTGCGCGGGCGCATCCCAGAGCGCGACCTCCGTCGGCTGGTGCTCGCGATACGAGCCACGCTTGGTATCGAGGCATTGGTCTGGCTCACCGACGTCGCAGGGGTCCCCCGCGAGCAGGCCGTCGACATCATGCGTTCGTCAGCCCGAACGCTTTTGCGGTCCGCGGTCGATGACGCGGGGCAGCCTCCTTGACCCGTGGCCGATTGGGTCGTCCCAAGGGACGGGCGCCCGGCACGCTGGAACCGCTGGTACTGAGAACGCTCGACGCCATCCATCTCGCGACCGCGATGGCCGTGGGCGACGATCTCGACGCGATCGTGACATACGACGACCGAATGCTCGAGGCCGCGCGACTCATCGGATCGTCCGCGGTATCGCCGCGCTGACTGAGGACGCGTTGGCCGTCGACCTCGACTTCAGCGCGGCGGACTTCGTCGAGGCTCCACCAGAAGCCTGACGGCGCGCACGGCTGTCGAATAGCCGTCAGGCCCCAGGCGCGACCGTCCGCAAGCCGGCGAGTCGGGCGGCGGCCGCCTGACGCTCGTCATAGCTCACGAAACCATCGACCGGCGAGAGGTCGATGGCCGCAGCGATATGGATCGCATCCAGCGCTCGGAGTGCGGTCTCGGTCAGCGCTCCGGCGGCCAGGAGCATGGCGCGGTCGATCGGCAGCAGGGCAATAGCCTCGACGATCTCGCCGGCGCGGGTCATCAGGATGTCCAGGGCCAGCCGCGGGTCCCGCGCGGCAACACGGCGTATCGCACGTGGCACCTCGGTCAGCACGAGCTCGCTCGAGACGAGGTCGGCATCCGTCAGGAAGGCCCGGAGCGCATCACTTTCGGGTTCGTCCCGCACCAGCTTCACCAACGCCGACGCGTCCGCATAGTAGAGGGCCACGCGTCAGAGCTCGCCGCGAGTCTCGCCGAGCGCGCGGCTGAGCGCATACGGGTCGCCGCCCAACTGCAGGGGCGCGGGCAGCCCGCGGCGTATCGGACGTGTAACGCGCCCTTCGGCGATCAGTCGGTCGAGCGCTCTACCGGTGCTGGGCGGTGGGCCAAGCTCTGCGACGGGCCTGTTGCGGTCCGTCACGAGCAAACGTTCGCCGTTCTCCACGCGACGAAGGTAGAGGCTCAGGTTCTGGCGCAGCTCGGCGATGCCAACGGTGGTGTCCATGTACATGAAGGTAGCACATCGATTCACAGCCTTCACGGGCGGTCGATCGCTGCGCCACATTTACGACGTCAGCGGTCCACCTTGGCGCACTCTGGAACACCCGCGGCCTTCGCCGCCTGGAGCAGCGCTGCCTGGGTCTGTTGCCCAGCGAAATAGTCCTTCGAGAACGTCGCGCTGTCGCCACGCTCCGCCGCGATGATCTGCTCGGCATTCAGGTCCACGTGCCGTTTGACCTGGTGCAGAAGATCCGCCCAGGAAGCCTGGCCGGACGACGGTTCACCCAGCGCCGGCATCTCGGAATGCCACGTCTCGAAGGTCGTTGCCGTCTTGCGCAGGAACACGGCCACCTCCGGGAACTTCGATGGGTCGGGTTTTGTGGGATTGAAGTCGGGCACGGGAAACGCACCCTGGGCTTGCTTCAACGCAAGCCCGCGGCCGCCGACCTTGTCCGGCGGATCGCCGACCACGCCGAGCGGTTACGGCGGTCATGAGGTCGGGTCCGATTGGTTGGGGGCCAGAGGTCTCGCGGTTTCGCGCTAGCGACGGTCAGACACCGGCGATGCCGCGTTCGTGGCGAATGCCCGCAAGACGAGCTCGTGTCGGGCGCCCCGCGAATCGACCGCGACGATGGGCTCGCCGGACGTCGTGACGTGGCGGCCCACCTTGTCAGTCACCTCGAAGCGATCGCCACGGAGATGGCGGATGCGGATGTCCGCACTCGGGCCTCGATCGGCAACGATCCCGGTCACCTGGCGTGTGCCCGGGGCGTGGACGAACCCGATCCCCAAGCGCGATCCATGACCGAGATTGGCGATGTGAATGACATCGACCACGGCGACGACATACCCGCGACTCCGTTCCCGGTACAGCGCGACGAAGACCGCGAGTAGCCCGCCCACCAGCACCACGCCGAGAATGCCGAGAATCGGCGGGAGCAGGGAGTTGCACTCGAGCAGTGATGCGCACGGCCTGACGGCATCCGACAGCGGCGATGCATCGCTCATGCCGATGGCACTCGCGGCGAACGCACGGCAGACATATTCCGCACCATTCGTGAGGTTGCCGATCTGAGCCGTGGTGTTGGTCGATCCCACCTCGACTTCATCGCGCCACGTAACGCCCTTGTCGCCTGAGCATTCGTAGTGGTAGCCGGACACGTCCGCCCCGTCGTCCGGTATGACACTGATCCGCAGCGCGCGGTCCAGCGCCTCGACAGACGGCTTTCGAGGTGCCGCCGGGCGTCCCAGGGGCGTGACCGTCGTGGTCGCAGCCGTCCACGTCCCCAAGGACGCTGAGTCGACGGCCGCGACCTCGCACCGGTAGGCCGTCCCATTCGTCAGTCCATCGACGGTAGCCCTTGTCTCGAGCGATACGCCTTCCTTCGCCTCGATCCAGTCTCCGTCGCCGGCGCGGCAACGGATCCGGTAGTCGACGACAGGCGCAGACGACGCGGCAGGCGGAACCCAGGTCAGCTCGATCCCGCCGTCGCGGGCCGCGAGCCGGATGCCCTGCACCACGCCGGCTGTCGGTGCGGGCGTCGGCGTGGGCGACGGCGCGGGCGCGGCAGTGAACGTGCAGGTGGCGTCCTGGAGCGCCACCGCGACGGCGTTGCCCGCCTCGTCGGGTGACTCGAAGACGACCTGCGGCCAGTCGAACACCGTCCCGCTGACACACGGGGGCATATCGCTGATGATCCGCAGCCTGATGAGACCGGCTTCGAGCGCATCGAGCTGTTGCCGGTCGAGACCCATGCCGACCGGCAGCAGCGCGAACGGCGAGCGGCTGCCGAAGAGTCGGTCGCGAACCGGCTGCACCTGGCTGACGGGGACGCCCCGAACGTCGTGCTTGCCGTCGGTGAACAGGATCAGCGCCGGCCGGACGGCGTCCGGCGGGAGATGCTTGGCCGCCAACTCCATCGCTGCGACGTAGTTGGTGTCGATCCCGATCTTCCGGGTCAGTGCGGGATCGAGACCTGTCCGGTACGCGCTTGCCACGGATCGCAGGCAGTCGGCAAAGCGAGCGACGGCATCCGCGTTGCCGAGCAGCCTCAGTTCGGTGCAGCCTTCGTAGTCGGCCGCTCTCGCGGCGAACTGGACGAACGTCACCGTGACATCCCCGGCGACGAGGTCCGACGACGTCTGGTCGACGCGATCCGCGATCCGCTCGAGGGCGGCCCCGAAGCGGTTTCGGTTCGCCACCTCCTTGAGGATCGAGGCGGAGAAATCGAAAACGAGGACGACGTCGGACCGATCCGGCGCCGTTTGCGCGAGGACATCCGGCGCAGGGCCGCTGCCAATGAGCAAGGCCGCTACTACGGTCGTAATGAAGGCACGTGCTTGCAGGCCCCGGCGACTCATGTGACCCCTGTGTAAGCGAAGCGGTGCGCGTATGCATCAAGACGATACGCCCCCAACCTACGCCCGGATGCGCCGTCCTTCGTTCCCTCGTCGGACTCGGCCACCTGACAGCGCTTGACACCATTGCGGCAAGAAGCCCAAGGTTCCGAAGAGGATGCTGGTCCTGCCCATGTCCAAGGAGTTCGAACCGTGCCGATGTACCTTACTCGCTTCAGCTACACCCCCGAGACGTGGGCGCGACTGTCCAAACATCCTGAGGACCGACGCGACGCGGCACGCTCCTACATCGAGTCCGTCGGCGGCAAACTCCACGGCTTCTGGTACGCCCTCGGCGAGTACGACGGCTTCACCCTGTGGGAAGCCCCCGACAGCGCATCGATGGCGGCGGTGGCGATCGCGATCAGTGGCGGCGGGGCGCTCTCGAAGTTCGAGACGACGGAGTTGCTGACCGTGGAGGAGACCCTCGTTGCGCTTGGCCGAGTCGAAACGATCCGCTATCGTCCGCCGGCCGAATGAGGAAGGCGCTTGGGCGTAGCTTCGAGCTTGGGTTCCTTAGCGGACCCGAGGCCGACCGATCATGACTCCAGGGCCGCGTACCTCGTCCGGAGGAAGCGGTGGCCCTCGACGGCGCGGACCGCCGCGGCGATCGACTCGTGGCGGTCATCCCAGGTGCTGTAGCGCTCGATGAACGCGTCGGCGGTCGCCTTCGAGCCTCGTGACTGGATCTCCAGGACCTCGAGAAGCATCGCCTCGACCGCGTCGTCCACGAGCTCGTACCGGATCTTCAGCCGGTCACCATCAGGCTCGATGACCCGCCGCTCCAGGAAGTAGTTCGCCTGCATCAGCCAGAGTGTCTCGTATTGCTCTGACGGGCGCGGCCGGGTGGCCCGCAACACCGATGTCAGAGCCTCAGCCCGGATCTGGCGGACCCGCTCCTCGTCGAAGTGACCAGCGCGTTGCAGGCGGGGCGCGGCAAAGCACGATAGGAGTTCGGCCTTGAGTTCCTCGATCAGGGCGGCAGCGTCCTCGAGCACCTCGTCGAACCGGCGTCCGTCGGCCTGCTGCTCCGGACCCAGGTAATGGCCGATCTCGTGCCACACGACTGCCTCGAAATAGCCGTCGGCCGTCAGGTCGTCGTGGTGCTCGGGCGCCATGACGGCCCGCCACTTGCGCTCGCTCCGAGCCACGTAGCTCGGATCGACCATCAGGTTGCGCGCCATCATGATCGTGCGTCCGTACTTGCGGACGAGGTCGCCGTCGTTGGGCAAGATCGCCGCGGCGGCCAGCCCGTAATGTTGGTGGCCGAAGTCGGCCACGACGTCGAAGACCCCGAGCGGGATGTCGGTCCGGACGGACTTGTGCCGATCGATCGGCAGGGCATCCTCGATCGATTGGAGGTGAACGAGGGCGGCAAGCTGGGCCTGCGAACGGGTCTCGTCCCGGACCATGATGCGCAGACCGAAAAAGGCCTTCGTGCCGAACAGGTTGTCGTCGTACGACTCGTAGGGCCCGATGACGGCATTCAGTCGGCCGACCCGCCCGCGAACCCAGGCGGCGTCGCCCCCCTCGTAGTCGTTCGCGAGAAGGTCGCGAGCGCGCAAGCGCAGGAACGTCGAGAAGTCAGGGTCCTCAGTCCGGATCTCGTCCGCCGCCGCCATGAGGTGTCCATGGACCTCGGTGAGCTGGTCGGCCCATGCGAGCGCATAGGGGACGGCGTAAAAGGGCGTCCGGGCTGGGTCAGCGAGCGCGGCTCTCCATTGCACTTCGAGGCGAGGATGCAGGACCGCGAGCGCGGGGTGGCGGCGCAGGACCGCGAGATCGCGCCGGATAGCACCCTTCGTCGTCCGGCGCACGACGGTGTAGGGGTGCAAGAGGTCCGCCCGCTCGTCGGGACGCCGATCGAGGTACGCATCGAGCGCTTCGCGCGGCATGTCGAGCGGGTACAGGTTCTTGCCGGGCCGCTCGCCATCGACCGGCAGAAATGGCAGGCGTTCGTTGTCGAGGGTGGTCGCGATCGGGGCCTGCGAGAACCGCTGGAGCTCGAGCAGGTCACGTGTCCGCTCCGGGCGACCAAGGGCCTCGTGGCGGGTCAGAAGATCGGCGCGCGCAACTAGTGCCTGGTGGTGGAACTGATCTTGGTAGATGTCCTCGATGACCTGTCCCGCGGCGACAAGTCGTTGGACGGTCGCGCTCTCCGCCTTGGTCAGCCCCGACACGTCCGGCGCGACCCGGACGACCAACGTCTGGTCGAGGACGGCGCGCACGGCGTCAGCCGACCAGAAGCCCTCCGGCAAGATGTCTCGAGGTGTGTCGGGAACGATTGCGGAAGAGCTCACGGTGTTCCTCCAATGGGGCCACGCCTCAGGACGCCGTTTCGCGGGCCTCGATCACGGCGGCGGCGTTGATGCCGGACGAGACCGCCGCCTCGATGCAGCCGACATTCCAGTCCGTCCTGGTCCAGTCGCCGGCCAGCACCAGGTTCTCGTATCCCGATCCGTCCGCGGCCAGGCGGTAGCGGGCCGTCCCCGGCAGCGACAGCACGTACCGCTCGGACGGATCGATGTTCGCGCGCAGGTACTGGGCCGCGAGTCGGTCAGGGCCCAGGTGGCCGGCCGGGTCGTGAAGCTGCATCCAGTCGAACCCGCCGGTCGCCGATCGGGCGCCGGGCCACATTGCGATGCCCGCGCCCGAGAGCCAGGCGGTGGTGATCGACGCGACCTCGGCGAGGGCGGCCGCGGGGACGCCCATGTCAGTCGGCGGTCGGCGGTAGTCATCACCGGGGATCGCCCCGCACAGATACTGCAGGGAGCGCGGGCCGGGTTCCGGCCAGTGTTCGAGGCGCAGCAACTCTGAGCGATCGGCCCACACGTCAAGCGGCTCGGGTGCGGCGTCGGCCGGGACTGGGCCAAGCTTCCAGCCGAGGTCGGCCAGGGACGAATCCATCCAGAGCTGGGCGGACGCGCTCTGGGTCGTGCCAACGCGGTCGAGCAGGTCTCGCCATCGATCGTCGGCACGGAAGTCGGCAGCGATGTCGTGCAGGCCACCGAGCGAGATGCCGAGGACGGCGACGTCGAAGTCCCGGTCGACCTCGAGCACCGGATGGTCCACGTCCAACCAACCGCTCCAGCGCGACTCGAGATCCACGCCGGCAAGCGCGGCGCCATTCTTGATCTGATCGATGAACGGCTCGCTCGGCCAGCAGGGAAGCCCGTCGACCGAATACAGCGGTCGATAGCCGGTCGTCGAGCCGTCCTCCAGCTCGACCTGGCGAGCGAGATGGATTCGGGCGAGCCGCGTCCGGTCGGGCGTCAGCTCCAGCCGTTCGACCCGATGGAAGAAGGCGAACTTGACGCCACGGGCCGCGAGGACCTCATAGATCGGGGCGATGACCACCTCACCCATGCCCGCCCGCATCTCGTTGACAACGGCCCCCTTGTAGCCGAGCGCCAGCCGCAGGACGGCATGGACCGCCACGCCGGCCGCCAATGCAGGGCGAGACTGATCGCCGTCCTCGTAGGCGAGATACAGGTCGTACAGGGCCCGGACGGGGGTCGATTCGACCGTCGTCGGCGCGGCCCCGTGGCGCCGGAACCACGCCCGCGCATCCTCGTCGTCGATCGCCCCGAAGCCACGGCCCGGAACCTCGTCGCGGAGGCACCCGATGACGAGGGTCAGCCCGAGGTCGAGCTGAATCACGGCCCGCCGAAGGGCGGTGCTCGACGCCGCCTCCCTCGTGAGGTGGGCGAGCAGCCAGGTCTTGGCGCGTTCGAGCAGCCACAGCAGCGAGGCGAGATGGATCGGCTCGTGCGCCGCCGGGTCGCGAGGGATCGTGTGTGCCACGTGGAGCAGACCGCCGAGTACCGCTTCGGAGGCGCTCGTCACGGGGTGCGGCACGTGGCTGGCCAGCCAGTGGGCGATGCTCGGATGCGGCGCCTCATTCGGGACATCGTCGACCGCCGCACCGTCGCCCGTCGGCGCTCCGGTCAGGTGGAGGAGCGTTTCGGCGCCGTGGACGATGGCTTCGATCGCCATCACGAGGTAGTCCCAGGCCGAAGGCATGGCGCCGCCTGTGCCGGGTCGGTCGGGACCGGGTGGGAACCACAGCGGCCAGACGGTCCAGTGACCGTCGACGAGCTCGAAGTAGGGCGTCTCGTTCTGGGGAGTGAACGCCTCGTCCATCGTGGCGAACGGCGAACCGGCGGGCCGACGCAGCTCGTCGTAGCAGGCCCGCAGCGTCCGGAAGGCATGGTCGTAGCAGCCGAACCAGACGTGGAGGCCATGCTCCTCGATCCGCCCGCTGGCGGAGGAGTTCCGGCTGCTCGCGCCCTTGCCGCCGAGCCGCCAGCCCATCTGATACACGGTGACCTCGTAGCGCGACGACCAGTCGGGTGTGCTGGTGAGCTCCAGCGCGGTGGTCAGGGAGGCCATTCCTCCGCCCAGTATCGCGATCCGGCGCACGTCG
>JANOIS010000309.1:0-6501 GCA_031407755.1 Chloroflexota bacterium
TAGCGGCCTTCGCCGGTGATGAAGCGCGGGTCCTCGGTACGCTTGATCGGCTTGCCGAGCGGGGAGATCAGGGTCGGGGCATCGAGCACGTCGGTCATGGTGTCGTTCCCTTTAGACCGCGGTCGGGGCGCCGGCCCCGTCGCGCATGGCGGCCGCGGCGGCCTTGATCGCCACCACGATGTTGTGATAGCCGGTACAGCGACAGATGTTGCCTTCGATGGCGTGCCGGATCTCGTCCTCGGACGGATCGGCGTTGCGGGCCAGCAGATCCGCGGCGGTCATGATCATGCCCGGGGTGCAGAAGCCGCACTGGAGCCCGTGCTTCTCCCAGAACGCCGTCTGGAGGGGGTGGAGATGATCGGCGCCGTCCGCCATGCCCTCGATCGTGGTGACGCTCGACCCGTCGGCCTGGACGGCGAGCACGGTGCACGACTTCACGGCCCGGCCATCGAGGTGGACCGTGCACGCGCCGCATTGGCTGGTATCGCAGCCGATGTGGGTGCCGGTCAGGTCAAGATCCTCACGGAGAGCCTGCACAAGGAGACGTCTGGGCTCGACGTCGAGCTGCCGTTCCGTCCCGTTGACCGTGATGGAGATATGTTCGCCCACCGGTCGGACCTCCTTCGACGACTACCTTGATGTCGTGATCGTGCTGGGCCACGCGCCCTCACACGCTGATGCGTCCACTGGCGCACTGGGACCTCCGACCAGTCGCCCGGTGATGGGTTCAGAGGGGAGGGACTGCGATGGTCGCACCCCCGGGCCGTGGAATCAAGGACCGTTCCCGGAATGGACGCCAGGAGCGGGACGGTCAGGCGCTGGCCACGTCCTCGAGCGCGGCGCCGAGCCCGTCGACCAGCGTGTCGATCTCGCCGTCCGTGATGACGAAGGCCGGCGAGATGTGGATGGCGTGGCCGCGAAGAACGCGCGTGGCGACCCCATGGCGCAGCGCCGCGCCGACGACCCTCGCCGGGATCCCCGGGTCGGCGGCGAGCCGGTCCGTCGCGATCGCCACGGCCGCCGTCAGGCCCACCGTCCGCACCTCCCCGACGAGCGGAGCCGCCTCCAGCCGCCGAATGGCCGTGTCGAAGCTCGTCTCCATCGAGGCAACCCGGGCCACCAGACCCTCGCCTTCGATGATGTCGAGGTTGGCCATCGCCGCGGCGCACGCCGCCGCGTGCCCGGAGTACGTGTAGCCGTGGACAAACATGGGCCCGGCCGCGGACCCCGCCCAGAACGGCTCCTGGACCCGCGGACCCACGAGGACGCCGCCCAGCGGCTGATACCCCGACGTCACGGCTTTGGCGAACGTGATCAGGTCCGGTTGGATCCCGTAGCGCTGAGATCCCCACATCGTGCCCATGCGCCCGAAGCCGGTGATGACCTCGTCGGCGATCAGCAGGACATCGTAGTCACGGCACAGCCGCTGGATCTCGTCCCAGTAGGACGGCTCCGGCGGGTAGACGCCACCCGCACCCACCACCGGCTCGCCGATGAACGCGGCGATCTCGCCGGCTCGCGCCTCGAACAGGGCGCCCAGTGACTCCGTGTCGTTCGCGCCGACGGTCACGACTTCTTCGATGATCTCGCCGCCGTAGCCCGCCTTGTTGCCGGGGATGCCGGCCAGCGCCGTGCCCCACGCGTGCATCCCGTGGTAGCCGTGCTCGCGCGACACGATGATCCGCTTCTCCGGCCGACCGACGACGTCCCAGTAACGGCGCACGAGCTTGGCCGCGGTATCGATGGCGTCGGAGCCGCCCGAGCCCAGGAACACCACGGCGTCATCGATCGGGGCCAGCGCGGCCAGGCGTTCGGCGAGCTGGATCGTGGGTTCCGAGGTGTACGCCCCGAACGAGGACGACGCGGGGAGTCGGAGCAGCTGGTCCGCCACGGCATCGGCGATCTCGCGCCGCCCGTAGCCCACCGCGCAGTACCAAAGCGCCGCCGTCGCATCGATGAACCGGCGCCCATCCACCGACTCGAGCCAGACGCCCTCCCCCGAGCGAAACACGAGTTCGGCGTCCTTGACCAGATGCATGTCGGCAAAGCCGTGCCAGAACTTGGTCGTCACGTTGGGGTCCTCCAATGCGGGCTGGGTGGCGGGCGGCAAGCCTACCCGGCCGGCGGTCGGCGCCGCCGCTGCTGCCCGGGCCGTGGGGCCGCCGGATCCCAGCGACCCATGGCGGCACTTCGGATATCGACCGCGCGCGGATCGATCGTGGACTTGCGTTCGTCGGCCGGCGCTGCGGCGAGGCGGGCCGCGTGGCCCAGGCGCTCGACCTTCCGGGCCGCGAGGTCCCAGGTCAGGTGAGCGAGCGATCCCGCGGTCGCGAGACCCACCCGGTCCTGCCCGCGGCCGCCGGTCGAGGCCGCATACCCGGCCGCCCACAGCAGGATCTCGGGGCCGTCGTCGGACCCGGCGCTGGTGGCGAGGGCCCCACAGACGATGCCGCGATCCTTGGGGGCGTCGGAGGCCAGCCGCCAGTTGTCCGGCCCCTCGATGAGGTCGAGGGCGAGGCTCGCGTACGCTCCCGCGAGGACGGCATCGATCCCGAGTGCTGCGGCGGACCCGCCGAGCAACGCGAGCGACAGGTGGACGCCATCGAGTCCGTCCGTGAGAGCCCGATGTGTCTCAGCGAATCGGGTCCGGCCGTCGTCATCGTCGATCGTGGTTGCGGCCGGCTCGTGGACCTCGATCCACGTGCAGCCGGCATCGGCGAGGCCGAGCAGGGTTCGCCGCAGGTCGGCGCGCGGCGCGGCGGCCGAAACCGGACCGAGCACGACCGCCTTCACGAGCCCTGCCGCGCGCTGCGTAGTCGCGGTCCAGGCCGCGACAGGATCGTCGATGACGACGGGCCAGCCACCATCGGTCAGCGGTTCCAGGCCCTGGGTGACCTGCAGCTCGAGGATCGCGTCGAGGATCGCCTCGGGGGCGGCGTCGAGCGGGAGCGACGGCCGCGGGAGCGCCCCAAGCAGGGTCGCGAACACTACAGGCTGCGACCCGCCGTGCCGACGACGAGACCGGCCACGACGACGACGGCCACGGCCCCGACCGCCAGGACCGGGATGAGCGCCGGGACTTTCGCGAGGTGCGCAGTTCGAGCCTCGCCGGCGCGCTGCCAGAGCGACGCCAGCGTCTGGACCCGCGTCGGTGGCAGGAGCACGCCGAGCCATACGCCGGCCGCCAGCCCACCGAGGTGCGCGGCGTTATCGATGCCCTGGACGGCAAAACCGAAGGCGAGATTGATGGCGATCAGCATCCCGAGCTGGCTGACCAGGGCTCGGCTCTGGCGATCCACCGGGTGATGGAGGCGACCCGCCGCGAGCAGCACCCCGAACAGCCCGAACACTGCACCGGACGCCCCGACCGACGGCTGATCCCCGCCGAATACGAAACTCCCGACCGATCCGGCGGCGGCACAGGCCAGGTACATCGCGAGGAACGCCGGCGAGCCGTACCAGCGCTCGACGATCGGGCCGGCGAGATACAGCGCATACATGTTGAAGAACAGGTGGAGGAGGTTCCCGTGCAGGAGCGTCACGGTCCACAGCCGCCAGTATTCCCCGGCTGCCACGGCGCCCTTGTCCAGCTGGAATGCCTCGTACAGGAAGGCGCCCTCATCAGACAGCATCGCCGACAGCGACACGATGACCGTCGCCGCGATGAGGATCACCGAGATCGATACCAGCGGCCCGTCGCCGCGGCCTTTCGCGAAGTACCTTCGCGCGGCCTTCGGATCACCCGACTCCTTGGTCAGCCAGCCAAGGCGCGTCGCGATCTCTGCCTTGTCGTGCGGCGGTGCGCGCCGATCCGCCTGCCGGTACGCCTCGATGGCGCCGGGCAGATCGCCCCCGCGCACGCGGGAGGCCGCGACGTTGCGCCAGGCCGTATAGGTCGATGGCGTTTCGCCAAGCTGGACCGCGGCCTGCCAGCTGGCCAGGGCCGCGTCGTCGTCGTCGAGTCGATAGCGCGCTTCGCCGAGGCCAACGAGGGCGGCGGCGGTGACCGCCGGGTCATCGAATCCGACGACGCGCGAGTAGCGCATCGCGGCATCGCGAAACTCGCCCGCGGCCAGCGCAGCATCCCCTGCCGACAGATGCTCGAGCGCCTCGATGCGCGACAGCCGGCCGCTGCGCGACGGGTCGAACGTGACGGAGGGCCGATCGTCGTCCATGTGCCGCGACGATACTAGACTTGCGCCGATGTGCGGACGGTTCACCCAGCAGCGGCCGGCGTCCGAGCTTGGCGAGATCTTCGCCGCCGAGCCCCTCGCCGATGAACTCGGGCCACGCTTCAACGTGGCTCCCACCGATGACGCCTTCGTCGTGGTCCAGCGCGATGACCGGCGGGCGATCACGGCCTACCGCTGGGGACTCGTGCCACATTGGGCGTCTGACCTCAAGGCCGGCTCCCGGATGTTCAACGCCCGGGCGGAGACGCTGGCCGCGAGCCCGGCGTTCAGGGTCGCCTTCAAGCAGCGGCGCTGTCTCGTACCGGTCGATTCCTTCTACGAGTGGAAGCGGGAGGGCACCATCCGTCAGCCGTATCGGGTCGTGCGCGAGGACGGTCGGCCGCTGGCGCTCGCGGGCCTGTGGGCCGGCTGGCACGATCCCGCGACAGAGACGGTGCGGCGAACGTTCACGATCGTCACGACGACCCCCAACGAGGCCCTCGCCGATCTGCACGACCGGATGCCCGTGATCCTCCCCGACGACGCCTGGCAGCGCTGGCTGGATCCGGCTGCGGCCGATTCCGGCGAGTTGCGCGCGATGCTCGAGCCATCCGATGCCATCGCGCTGCGGATCTATCCGGTGGAACGCCTCGTGAACGACGTCCGCCGCGATGGGCCGGAGCTCATCGCACCCCTCGCACCGGTGATTGCCGTCGAGGTCGAGTCGGAGGGCACGCTCGGGATCTAGCCCGTCTCGGGCTCGGTCAATCGCGCATAGGCAGCGACCGCATCATCGCCGCGAGCGACGGCCGCGGCGTACTGCCCGATCCGCGACGCAACGCCCTCCGCGTCGTCAACGGCCGCGGCGATCACGAGCGCATCGCCCGGGAGGCCGTCGGGTGTTGCGTCACCGGGTCGTACCACCGCGACGACATGGGCTTCAGCCCAGCTGGCCGCCTTCGTCACTTCCCCCAGGATCTGGGTCGAGGCGTGTACCGCGACGATGACCCGCGCGTCCGCGAGGTACTGCAGCGCGAGCCGGACGTCGGCCGCCTCGAGGACCGGACCGCCATCGGCCTCGGCCGGCTCGACCGGGGCGGTCGATGGCGTGGGTTCGTCGCCGACGACGTCGACCTCGTCTAACGGCTTCCGCACCACGACGGTCCGACGGACGGGATCACGAAGCATCGCCGCGTGCCCGATGCCGGCTCGAGCCAGAGCCACCAGCAACGCATCGCCCTCTGGGTCATCGCCGATCTTGCCCACGACCTGGACCGGGGTTCCGGCACATTCGCGGGCGATACCGGCCGCCAACCCGTCAACGACGGCCCCAGGCCCCGACCCGCGCAACGACAGGGACCCGATGACGACGATCACGCCTCCAGCCTACTCGACGAGACCGGTCCCTCGAAGGTGGAAGCAGTCAGTCGGCATCGAGGGTGGATCCAGCTGCGCTCCTTTGGCGTCGATCCTGGGGTTGCGGTCGGAATTCAAGGGGAGCAAATCACGCCCGCATGACACACAGCCGGAACCCGACCTTTAGAGCCGCGAATCACTCAACGAGGCCTACCGCGCTGATCTCCGTATCGACGCCCGTCTCACGCAGCACGTTCACCGTCCCGCCCGAGCCGTTGATCTTGAACGTGTTGGCGATGATCTGGTCCGTTGTGAACACGCTACTCGAGCCATTGATCTTCACATCCCCTTGGGGAACGTAGACGATCCCGCGAACCTCGGCCGCCTGCGCGCTCGATCCGTTCAGCGTCACATCGTCGCCGGCGAGGCTGACGGTCCGATCCTGAAAGATGACGAGGTCGATCGTCGAGGTACCGAACGGGTACTGATACGGCTGCAGGCTAAGCGTCGCCCCACCCCCGCCGAGACTGATCGGCCCCGCGGCCATGTTGGATAGCTTGCTGTTGTAAATGAGCACCCCGCCACCCCCGATGCACGGTGGCGTGGCACCCAGGGTGCACACCGCTTTTGCCCTGTCGGTTTCGCTCTCGACCGAGATGACCGACGCGTCGTTCGATGTCGCGAAGCCGCCGCCGCCGATCCAGTAAATCCCGGGAAGGAGGTAGGCGGTCACTCCGCCCTTCAGATTTAGCCCGCCCGGGTACAGGCCCGGGCTGAGGATCCAGAGTCGACCGGACTGGCCCCCGCCCTGGCCGAGGGTGCACAACTGAGGCGTCGCTTCCTGCGGGTCTCTCGGCGGGACCGCACCGGGGCAGTAGTCCGGGACGCTGCCCATTGGTGGCGTAACGACGGAGCCCGAGACGACCTCCTTCATCGCAACGGCAAGCAGCGGCTTGACCGGCGCTGGGAGGTC
>JANOIS010000333.1:0-31806 GCA_031407755.1 Chloroflexota bacterium
CCCGTGGCCGCCGTACCGGAGCCCGTGGCCGCCGCCGAGCCCGTGGCCGCCGCCGAGCCCGTGGCCGCCGCCGAGCCCGTGGCCGCCGAGCCGCGCATGGATCTCGTCGACCAGCCGACATGGCAGATCATCGCACCAGACGGGCCCGCGCCAGATGGCGCCGCGCCGGCCATATCGGCGCCCCGGCCCGCGCAACCGATCAGCTCGACTGGCGATCCGCAGTGGCCAGTTCAGCCACAGTGGCCGTCCCAGCGGCCTGCGGCCGCCGGGCTGCCGTTCCTCGATCGTCCAGCCGCTCCGACCGGTGGCATGGAGGCCCTCTGGGCCGAGTCCGCTCGTGAGGTCGCGGCCAGCACGCCGGTGGGCCCGGCAGTCCGGACGAGCGGCGGCGTCCAGCCGTGCGTCAACTGCGGCCTGTCACTCTCCGCGAACGCTCGCTTCTGCCGCCGTTGCGGAACTCGCCAGGGCTGAGCCGGCGAGCCGATCACCGCGCACGCGAACCCAGGCCGCCCCGAGCAACAGCACCTGGAATGTGAACGACAACCACGCCAGCGCGACGAACGCCGTCGCGACCGGTCCCGCGATCCCCGTCGCGCCGAACAGCCTGGGTGCCACATACAGGAACAGCTGGCTGAGCAACACCATGCCGACCCCGGCAGCCACCGCGGGCAGGGCCGCAACCGTCAAGCCAGGTTGCCTGGGCGGAACGACCCGATAGATCACCAGGACGACGAGCACCCCGATGATCACCAGGGCCGGCAAGGACGTCAGCACGTCACGGAGTAGCCGCGCAGCGGAGACCGGTCCCGGGAGGAGCGAACCCGCGACCGCGATGAGCGCGCCCAGGACGATCAGTGCGACGACACAGCCGATGAGACCGGCGACCCACAAGAAGCCGCGGAGGGTCCGGCGGAACACTCCGCGTTCCGGGGTGTCGCTGTAGATTCGAGCGAAGGCCACATCCAGGGTCACGTAGAACTGGCTGACCGTCCATATCAGACCGATCACGCCGAGGAGCGAGGTCAGTGCGGCACCCTCGGTCATCGCGGCGAGGGCTCCATCGATCAGCTCGCGAAGTGGCGGGATGACGTTGCCGATGGCTCTGGCCAGGCGCCCCTGGATCTCCGGGTCGTCCACGAGCCAGCCCGCCACGCCGAGCGTGACCAGGGCCACGGGTACCGTCGCGAACAGAGCGGCAAACGCCAGGCCATTGGCCAGCAGCCCGCCCGGCGCCCGTCCGTAGACATCGAGCACGGTCCGGATGACGACCACCGATGGTCGCTCCAGGAGCCTCGCGACGATCGCGCCCACGTCCACGTCGACCGAGCCGCGGGTCAGCCCCGCACGTCCTCGAACAGGCCCGGCTGGAGGACGCCGGCGTCAACCCGGCGCGGAGCGGTGATCAAGGCCCGGACCTCGCCGCGCCGGACATATCGTCGACCGCCAAGTTTGATGCTCTGGAGCCGCCCGACCCGCGCCCAACTGCCGATCGTGGACGCCGCGAAGTGGACATTGGCCGCAGCCAGGATCGACCGGGCTTCGGCGATGGTGATCCAGTCGGCGGCCGACGGCATCGGGTCAGTCGGCGGCCGTGGGCTGGGTCTTGCCGGATGGCTTCGCTTTTGTCACCGGATCCGACGGACTCGAGCTTGCCGGCGGACTCGAACTTGTCGATGCGCCATTGTCCGATGCGCCATCGGTGGACACGGCGGTTTTGGCTGGCGGCTCAGAGCCCGCAGCGTCACCGGACGATCCCTCGTCATCGCCCGCTGAGGTCGAGCCGGACTTGACCGTCGCCCGGCGTTCCTTCTTCGCCCAGCCCGAACCCTTGTAGTGGATCGTCGGTGCGGCGATCGCCTTCTTGACAGGGCCGCCGCCGCACAGGAGGCAGATCGCGGGCGAATCGGCATGCACGCCGTGCATCACCTCGAAGCGTCGGGCACAGGCCGCACAGTCGTAGTCGTAGAGGGGCACGTTTCGATCAGACCTCGAGAGGGTTCAGCCGCGCAGGAGGCGCATGCCGCACTTGGGGCAGTAAAAGGCTCGCTCGTGGGCGGATGCGAACCCGCAGTGCGCGCACACGAGCCCTCCGCGCCCAGCGGCAGGCATCGGTCGCTCCACGGCGGTCAGGCCCATCGCATACTGGTTGGCCAGGATGTTGGTGAGCAGGCCGGCCAGCAGCTTTGCCCCGTTGCGGTCCGTGTCGCCGCGTACGCCGCGCCCGCCCCAGCCTACGACCGCGCGACAGATCATGTCGCCGGTCGCCTCGTCCCAATGGGCCGCGATACCACCGATGACCGCGTTGTACTCGGGATAGCCGCTGGTATCCACCTCACCATCGAGCAGGGCGCACACAAAGGTATCGAACGCGAGATCGATGGCGTCGATCGATTCGAGGACGACCAGCGCGTGCCGGGTGATCGGGGAATGCACATGATGGGCATTGATCCACTGCATCGCCTCGGACGGCCGAGAGATGGTCGGGGTCGCCTGGCTGAACTCGATCGGCAGGGGCTCGACGACTTCGATCTCGGTCTGCGCCAATCCCATCAGCATCGATGGCAGCTCCACCATCGCCTGCGGTCCGGCGGTCATCCGGACACCCTCGCTGGTCTTGCCCGCGTAGTACAGCTTCAGCACGAAATCCTGGGCCACGACCTCTTCCGGCAGCAGGGCCGGGCCCGTCGTCTTGGGGGCAGCCGGGTGCGCGGCCTTGCCCGCGGTGTTCTTGCGCTTCAGGAAATCGAGCGGCACGGATGGCCTCCCCGGAGATCGTCTGGATCGGGCGTCATGGTAGCAGGGCGACCGAGCCTGGTCCGCCCGACGACAGCCCGTGCTCAGGCTCGTACGGCAACGATACCCTCATAGGGCCGCAGCGTGATCGTCGAGCCATGGACGAGCCAGTCTGGCAGGTCGCTGTGGCTACCGACATCGTCAGGGCGAGCGAGTCAGACCGCCCCGTAGATCACCGCCTCAAGCGCTCGCAGCAGCACGTGACCGCTGCCGTCCGGGGCGGACGTTTTCTCGTGGGTTCCACCGATGGCGTACCACGACCCGTCCGCGAGGTCTGGGATATCTGCCAGTCGCTGCGTGTCGCCGAGATTGACCACGATCAGCACCCGCTCGGACGGGCTCTCCCGGAACCAGGCCAGCACGTCCGGAGTGGGCGTCTCGACCCGTCGGAGCGCGCCGGTTCGCAGGGATTCGCGTTCACGACGAAGGGCGATGAGCCGCCGATACGTGGCGAGCACGGACCCGCCATCGCGCTGCTGTGCCTCTACGTTGTGCGTTGCAGAGTCTTCGCCAAGCGGCAACCACGGGCGGCCCGAGGTGAAGCCGTAGCCCTGGCCGGCCGTCCAGGGCATGGGTGATCGGCAAAGGTCACGATTCCACCATGAGAAGTCCGGCTCCACGAGGGCCCGCCTGGCAGGCGGATCGATGATCGCGTTTTCGGGGACGGGAACGTCGCGCAGACCCAGCTCCTCTCCGTAGTACAGGAACGGCGTCCCGCGGAGGGTCAACAGGACGACCGCAGCGGCCCGGGCGACGGCATCCGTGTCTGCGATCCCGGCGGAATCGGCGAGACGCGTCGCCTGCCGAGACTGGTCGTGATTGGATAGCACGTTCGCGAGCCAGCGCCCAGGGCCGAAGGCGCTCTCCCGGGCGTCGATGGCCGCTCCATACGCGGTCGCCGACCACGGCGCGGCGAGCAATCCCCAGTCGAATACGAGGTGACGATCGGTCATCAGGGCGACGGCTTTCTCCGGCTCGCTCGCGAACAGTTCGCCGACCGACATCCGGCCTGGTCGAGCGTCGAGGATCGACCGGAATCGGCCGATCAATTCCGGAAAGTCCGGTGCGTCGCGATCATGGAGATGCTCCTGGCGATCCCAGTCCGTTGCGCCCTCGCGGACGGGGTTCGCCAGTAGGTCCGGGTGCTTGAGGAAGGCATTGAATACGTCGAGGCGGAATCCATCGACGCCGCGATCCAGCCAGCCGCGAACCATCTGGAACTGCGCCGCCTCCACGTCCGGCTGACGCCAATTGAGCTCGGGCTGCTCGGCCAGGAACGTGTGCATGTAGAACTGCTCGCGGGGGTCGTCCCACTCCCATGCAGAACCACCGAAGAACGACAGCCAATTATTCGGCGGCTGCGGCCGGCCATCCTCGTCATGACCGGCGGGATCGCGCCACAGATACCAGTCGGCGAATGGCCCATCCCGGGCGGCGCGGCTGGCCGTGAACCACGGGTGGCGATCGCTGGTGTGGTTCATCACCAGGTCCATGACGACCCGCATGCCGCGGCCATGAGCCTCGGCCACCAACCGGTCGAAGTCCGCCTCCGAACCGAACATCGGATCGACCGCCGTATGATCGCTGATGTCGTAGCCCACGTCACGACCGGGCGAGGGATAGATCGGCGAGAGCCAGATCGCGTCAACGCCAAGGTCGGCCAGATACCCGAGGCGCTCGATGATGCCGGGCAGGTCTCCGACCCCGTCGCCATCGGTATCCCGGAAGCTGCGCGGGTAGATCTGGTAAATGACCGCCTGCCGCCACCAATCGTCGTCGAACGTCGCCCCCTGGACAGGCGGTGCAGGAGGCTTCATCGGATCGCGATGGTTGGTCATCGACACAGGTTACGGCACAGGTACCAGGAGATATACTCGCTGCTCCATGAGGTCCTCGAACACGCCCGGCGTGGCGAATGATCGTGTTCGACTCGCAATCCTCGGCCTCGGCGCGGTCGCCCAGGCCGTCCATCTCCCGCTACTCGATCGACTGGACACGGCATTCCAGATCGCCGCTATCGCCGATCTCTCGTCGTCGCTGGTCGACCAGATAGGGGAACGCTATGGGGTCCCGCTGAACCGGCGACATCGTTCGCTCCATGCGTTGCTCAGGGTGTCCGGCGTGGACGCGTTGGTCATCCTCACCTCGGGCTCGCATGGACCCGCCATCCTGGCCGGCCTTGATAGCGGCCTGGCGGTCTTCGCCGAGAAGCCGCTGGCTTACACGCTTGCGGAGGCGGACGCCATCGACGCCCGACTCGCGGCCGAACCGCGCCTTCGCCTCCAGGTGGGCTACATGAAGCTGTACGACCCCGCCGTCTCGGTCGCTCTTCGCACGGCGGCCGATGCGGCGTTGGGTCCGCCGCGCGCCATCGAGATCACCGTACTGCACCCGACGTCGGAAGCACAGCTGGCCCACGCCAGGTTGTTGCCTCCACCGACGGACATCCCGGATGCGGCACGTGCGGAGCTGCTGGCCGCTTCCGACGCGCTCCGTGTCGCCGCGCTCGGGAGGGAGGTGGCTGGAGCGCTTGGGCGCCTGTACACGGACATCCTCCTCGGCTCCGTGGTCCATGAGCTGTCGCTCATCCGCGCATTCGCCGGCAACCCGACTTCGATCGACGGATTGGCCGTGTACCCGGCCGATCGCTGGCCGCCGTCGCTGGAGCTCACGGGTCGCCTTGCGGCCGACGCACGCTTCTCCATCCGCTGGCACTTCCTGCCGGACTATCCCGCTTATCGAGAAGAGGTCCGGGTGGTGTACGAGGCTGCCACGACGGAGTTGTCGTTCCCGTCTCCCTACCTGCTCCATCGGCCCACCGGGCTGCGCATCACGACCGGTCAGCATGGTGGCCACGAGGACCGCATCTGGTCATCGACCGTCGAAGCCTTCGAGAAAGAGCTGCTCGCCTTCCACGCCCTGGTCGTCGGCGGTCATCCGGCCGCTTCCGGCGTCGATGCTGGGCGTGCCGACATCTTCACCTGCCAGCGGGCCATCGCCGCCCACGCGGCCAGCCTCGGCCTGGCGATCGGCGGTGAGGCGGCCGGATGATCGAGCCCACGATCCTCCACCTTGTCCCACATACGCACTGGGATCGCGAATGGTACGAGCCATTCCAGACGTTCCGGATGCGCCTGGTCGACCTCATCGACCAGCTGCTGGAACGCATGGCCCAGGACGATCGCCTTCGATTCACGCTGGACGGTCAGGCAGCCACCGTGGACGACTATCTCGAGGTGCGGCCGGAGGCCGAGCCGCTCATCCGCCGACTTATCGCCGAGGGTCGCCTGGCGATCGGACCGTGGCAGATCCTTCTCGACGAGTTCCTTGTCTCGGGCGAGACGATCGTCCGCAACCTGGAGCTTGGCCGGGCGCGTGCCGAGGAGCTTGGCGGCGCGATGCCGGTCGGCTACCTGCCCGATATGTTCGGACATGTTGCCCAGATGCCGCAGATCCTGCGGCGGGCCGGCATCGGACACGCGGTCGTATGGCGCGGCGTGCCGCTCGAGGTCACGAATCACACCTTCGGTTGGCGGGCGCCCGACGGGTCCCGGGTGGTGACCGAGTACCTCGTCGGTGGTTACGGGAATGGTGCCTACCTGTTCGATGTGCCGGATCGACTCGCCGACAAGCTCGTCGAGTATCGGCGCATCAACGCCGGCTTCTATGGCGATCGATCTCTGCTCGCGATGTACGGCACAGACCATGCCGTCCCGTCACCCCGCCTGGCCGACCTGGTCGAAGGAGTGAATGCCCTGAACGGGGACGTGCGGGTCAGGATGGAGACGCTCGCCGACTATGTGTGCCGGGACCGCTCATCCACCGAAGCGGCCCCGGAGTGGACCGGCGAGCTGCGCTCGGGCGCTCGGGCCAACATGTTGATGAATGTGGTTTCTGCGCGCGTCGATCTCAAGGCAGCCGCCGCGCGAGCCGAGCGCCTTCTGGAACGATATGCCGAGCCGCTGACCGCGCTCCACGGGGGCGTATGGCCATCGCGTCTGCTCGAGCTCGCGTGGCGGCGCGTCGTGGACAACTCCGCCCACGACTCCATCTGCGGTTGTTCGCATGACGCGGTCGTGGCACAGGTCATGGGCCGATACGCTGAGGCCGAGCAGATCGCGTCGGGCATCGTACGGACGACCCTGGCGCGCGTCGCCGCGTGGGTGGACAGCAGCGCCTTGGCCGTGGTCAACCCCTCCCCGGCCGACCGTTTCGATCTGATCGAACTGGACCTCGCCGTGCCTGTGGACTGGACCTCGGTCGTCGCCCTGGTCGGCGACAACACGCTGATCACCCAGGAGGTCCGTCGAACCGAACCGGTTCTGGCAAACATGCGCGTACTCGCCCGTGACATCCCGGAGTTCTTTCGACGTCGTCGTCATGGTCGCGAGCTGTTCGGCCGATCGATCAATGGGACCCGTCTCGAAGCCGGCGACGAGGACCGCCCACCGCGACTTACGATCCTGGTCGACGCCATACCGGATCCTCCCGAGCTCGATATGGAGGAGCTGCTGAGATCCGTGGAGTCGGTCACCGGAAAGGATCCCGGGGCGGCCTGGGACCTCGTCATCGAGGCGTCCGAGCGGCGCGTGCTCCTCGCCCAGGTTCCGGCGCCGGCTCTCGGCTGGACTCGGCTCAAGGCGGCGGACGGCGCCGGCCACGTCGCGGCGTCGGTGTCTCATCCCGTCCATGTGACGGAGGTCGGGCTCGAGAACGGTCTGGTCGATGTGACGTTGTCCAGCGACGGCACGATGCGGCTTGCCGGCGGGGGGTCAGTCCTCGAGGGCGTCGGCCGGATCGTCGATGGCGGCGACTTCGGCGACAGCTACAACTACGGACCCCCGACGGTCGACACGCTCGTGGAGGTGCCGGCATCGGTGGACGTCGCGGTCAGGGAGCGCGGCCCGCTTCGGGGCGTGCTCGAGGTGGTTCGTCGCTTTGCGTGGCCGACCGGCGTGGCGGCCGATGGCTCGGCTCGCAGCCGCGAGACGGTGGACACGACGGTGACGTCGCGACTCGAACTCCGCGCCGGCGAGCCGTTTCTCCGGGTGCGGCTGGATTTCGAAAACCGTTCGAGGGACCACCGTGTTCGCTGGCATGTCCCGTTGGCATCGTCGGTGGAAGGATCGTCGGCCGAGGGTCAATTCGCGGTCGTCGACCGCGGCCTGTCGGTCGAGGGTGGTCATGGCGAGGTGCCGCTGCCGACCTTTCCTGCACATGGCTTCGTGCACGTCGAGGGTGTCAGCATCCTGCTCGACCAGGTCACCGAGTACGAGATAGTCGGCGGACAGGAACTAGCCCTCACCATCCTGCGCTCATTCGGCCTGATCAGCCGCAACGTCAACCCGTATCGCGAAGACCCTGCCGGCCCGGAGGTCCCGGTCCCTCTGGCCCAGCTCATCGGACCATGCACCTTCTCCTTCGCTCTGTACCCCCATCGCGGCGGCTGGGACTCAGCCATGACCGTCGCGCTCACGCAAGACTTTCGCCAGCCGTTCATGAGCCTGGCCGGAACCGGCCCACCCGGCGATCAGGGATCGGCCCGCGGCCTGCGCATCGAGGGAATGGGCATCGTCCTCAGTGCCCTCCGCCGTCGGGAGGACTGGCTTGAGCTACGACTGGTCAATGAGGGCCCCGTGGCCAGGTGGGCCACGATCCACGCCTCGATCGACGACGCGCGTGATGTGGACCTGCTGGGTCGCCCCATCCCGGGGCTCAGCGCCGCCCCGCTTGCCGTGAGCTCTGGGCAGGTGGGTGTCCAGTTGGGGGCATGGGAGATCCGGACGATCCAGGTGCATGTCGCCGACGGCACCCGTCGTTGACACCTGACTGCAACGTTGACAGAATACTTGGCCGGACTCTAGGCTCCCATCGGATGGCGGGATGCCATCCGACCTCTCTCTTGGCCTGCACCCGCCGGGGCGGGCAAGTCGGAGGCATCGGTCGCGACCGATGTCCCGCTGGGGCTGCTTCGACGATATGCGAAGCCCCGGTAACTCGGTCTGCGACGGAGGAGGAGACCGCGCATGGTCATGTGTTCGAACGTCGGACGCACCGCCGTCCCGCTCGCCGTTTCGGCGAGCGCCGGCCGATCTCACGATGGAGGTGGTCAGTGACCAGATCCCTGCGCCTGCCGGCGCTCCTGATTGCTGCCGTGATTGCGGCGACGGCATGCGGTGGTGGGGGCGGAGGCACGCCCAGCCCCGTCGCCGGCGGTTCGATCAATGTGCTGTCGCTGTGGGGTGGCAGCGAGGAAGAGGCCTTCAAGGCCGTCCTCGACGCCTTCACCGCAAAGACCGGCGTCACCGTCAACTACGAAGCCGACCGCCAGAACTACTCGACGACACTCCAGTCGCGTATCACCGGCGGCAATCCACCCGACATCGCGATCATCCCGGGCATCGGCTTCCTGCGCCGATTCGCCAAGGACGGATCGCTCAAGAAGATCGCCGATCTGGGCATCGACACTGCCGGCCTCGCCGGCAGCTACCCCGAGGGCTTCCTCGGCGCGGGCACAGTCGATGGCGACCTGTACGCGGTTCCGGCCAAGTACAACAACAAGGGCACGATGTGGTATCGGCCCGACCTCTTCAAGGCCGCTGGCGTCACACCGCCGAAGACGTGGGACGAGTTCAAGGCGGCGCTCGAGGCCCTCAAGTCCAAGCCCGGCGCGATGGCGCTCGGCGCCAAGGACGACTGGAACCTGACCGACTGGTTTGAGAACATCTATATCCGCCAGGCCGGCGTCGCGGCGTACGACAAGCTGTTCAGCGCCGCGGGCGACTGGGCGGATCCGACGGTGCAGACGACCGTCACGACCATGCTCGAGGTAATCAACGACGACTATGTCGTGGGCGGCATCGACGCAGCTGTCGGCCGCGCTTGGACCGACGCCATCGCGCAGGTGTTCAAGCCCGAGCCCGAGGCGGCCGTCTTCTACGAGGGCGGCTTCGTCGGTGGCATCGCGACTGGCCAGACCAACACGGCCCTGGTGATCGGCGAGACCATCGACTGGTTCCCGTTCCCGACCTTCGGCGGCGCAGAGGACGTGACCACCTTCGGCGGCGACGTCGTGGGTGCCCTCACCGACAGCGCTGGCGCGAAGGCATTCATCGAATACGTGATCACGCCGGAGGCCAACGCCGTCTGGGCAGCCACCGGTGCGATCGTCTCGCCGCACAAGAGCGTCGCCACGACCGCGTATCCGAACGCGATGGTCGTCCGCGAGGCTGAATCGCTCACGGCAGCCGACCAGATCCGCTTCGACGGCGCGGACCTGCTACCCGCGGGCATCGCCGGAGAGGGGCTCGGAGCACTTCTCCAGCGGGCCATCGGTGGTGACACGATCGATTGGGCGGACTACCAGACTCGGGTCAAGGCCGCCTGGGACGCCGAGTGACCCCGTCGTTGATCTAGTCTCCGCGCTGGACGCGGGCGGCCTCGCGGCCGTCCGCGTCCGAACTTTCCGGGAACGATGGAGGGAAACATGGAGGCTGTCATTCCGGCCGGCGTGACCACCAAGGTGCCCGAAGACATCGACCCGATGGCGGGCATGATCCACGCGCCTGCTGCTCCCCCGCCGGGCGGGCGCCGCTACGATCGCACCGCCCTCCTCTTCCTTGGACCAACCTCGATCCTGCTCCTCGTCTTCCTCGTCTATCCGACGATCTATACGATCGCGCTCAGCTTCAATCGGGGCCGTCGCGGCGAGTTCACTGAGTGGGTGGGCCTCGACCACTACGTCGCCCTGCTGACGGCCGACAAGAGCTTCCTCGATCTCAGCACGTTCCCGCCAGAAGGGGCCATCTGGAACAACCTGCTGTGGGGCGTCTTCTACACGGGCATCGTCATCTTTCTCGGGCTCGTCGTCGCGGTCCTGGCCTCCCGGGTTCGCTACGAATCGATCATCAAGGCCGTCGTCTTCCTGCCGATGGCGATCGCGGCCACGGCGCTCGCTATCATCTGGAACTTCGTCTACGCACCCGATTCCAACATCGGTCTGTTGAATGCGATCCTCGACCCGGTGACCGATCGCGGGATCTCGTGGCTGGGGAACCCATCGCTCGTCAACGCGGCGCTCATCACGGCCGGTATCTGGGGCTCGGTCGGCTTCGCCACGGTCATCCTCTCGGCGGCGCTCAAGAGCATCCCGAGCGAAATCCTCGAGGCCGGGCGGGTGGACGGCGCGGGCGAACGCCAAGTCTTTTTCCGGATCATCCTTCCGATGGTCAGCCTGCCCATCTCCGTCCTCGCCGTGACGCTCATCGTCAACGTCATCAAGCTGTTCGACCTGATCTATGTGCTGACGAACGGCGGCCCCGGCACGAAGAGCCGGGTCATCGCCTTCACGATGTACAACGATTCGATCCCGGGCGGGCAGTTCGGCAGAGGCGCGGCGATCGCGGTGATCATGCTCCTGCTGCTTCTCCCGGTCATGGTCTACAACGTCCGGCGGTTCCGCAGCTCGAGGGTGACGTAGGTGACTGGTGTTGCAGGACCCCGAGTGGAAGCGCGTGACCGGGCCATCAGCGGGCGGATCGTTCTGGCGCTGAGCAGGACGCCGATCCACATCGCCCTGGGGATCATCGCGCTCATCTGGCTGGCCCCCACCGTCGGCCTCTTCGTGACGTCGTTCCGGCCACGAAGCGACATCCAGGTGACGGGCTGGTGGGAGAGCTTCCTCCAGTTCCGATACACGCTCGAAAACTACACTGCGGTGCTCAGTTCGCAGGGCATGCTCGACGCGTTCATCAACACCGTGATCATCGCCGTGCCTTCGACGCTCATCCCGGTCGCGCTCGCATCGATGGCTGCGTACGCCTTCTCGTGGCTGCACTTCCCGTTCCGCGATCCGCTCTTCCTGCTCGTCGTCGCGCTGCTGATGATTCCCGTGCAGGTCGCGTTCATCCCGCTGCTCAAGCTGTTCGCTCCCACGGGGCTGCTGAACAGCTTCGGCGCCATCTGGCTGACGCACACCGCATTCGCCCTGCCGTTCGGCATCTTCCTGCTGCGCAACTTCTTCATCACGCTACCGCGGGACCTGATCGAGGCAGCGCGTATCGACGGTGCGTCGACGATCGGCATCTTCCGGATGATCGTGGTGCCACTTTCCGTGCCGGCGATCGCGGCGTACGGGATCTTCCAGTTCCTGTGGGTCTGGAACGACCTCCTCATGGCCCTCGTGTTCGTCCAGCGCGGCGATTCGTGGCCGATGACCAAGGCCATCCAAAACCTGCTCAGCCAATACGGCACCGAGTGGCACTTGCTGGCCGCCGGGGCATTCCTCCTCATGGCCGTGCCACTCATCGTGTTCTTCAGCCTGCAGCGGTTCTTCGTCCAGGGTCTGCTCGCGGGCTCGGTGAAATAGGCTGCGGGGTGATCGACACCCCCGACCATTCGCCTCGGCCTGCCGCGATCCTCAGCCGGCGAGCCGGTCGCGCAACCGATCGACCTGCTCGGCCAGTTCGGCTTCGCGGGCTCGCGCGCCTTCGACCACGGCCGGTGGAGCCTTGCTCGTGAACGCGTCGTTGGCGAGCCGGGCCCGGGCTGCACCGAGCCAACCCTCGGCGTCGGCCAGTTCGCGTTCCAGGCGCTCCCGCTCGAGCGCACTCGAGTCCTCGTCGATCGCGCGGGGACGCACGGTCGCCTCGATCTGACCCGCGCGGACGATCACGGTCAGGTCGCCGGACGCCGAGGCCGCCTCGAGGGCCTCGGGGGTCAGCTCTCGGTGGAGCGGACGCGAGCGTGCCAGTCGCTCGATCGCCGGTCGGAGCGCCTCGAAGGTTTCGCCGAGGGCGACAGGGACGGATACCCGTGTCTCCAGCCAGTCCACGGCCGGCAGCTTCGCGGACACCCGGGCGTTACGGACCTCGCGGACGAGGTCGATGAGCAGGCCGACCTCCCACTCGGCGTCGCGATCTCGCTCCCCCACGCCGGGCCAGCGGGCCACGATGAGCAGGTCGGGGTCGCCGGCGCGATGCGGAATGGCCGCCCACAGGGCCTCGGTCACGAACGGCATCACCGGATGGAGGAGCCGCAGATAGGTGTCGAGCGCCTCGACGAGCGACCACCAGGTCGCCTCGCGTACCTCAACGGGGAGGGCCTGATCGGTGAGGCGGACCTTGGCCAACTCCAGGCCCCAGTCACAGAATCCGCTCCAGATCGCGTCATAGAGCGCCCGTGTCACTTCTCCGAAGGCATAGCCGGCCATCGCCGCATCGACGGACTCCACCGTGGCTGCCGCTCGTGACAGCAACCAGCGCTCGGCAGGACCCAGGTGGCGAATGTCCGGCAGGCGGCGTTCAGTACCAGCCGGGATCGTGGCCGGGCGGGCGCCGACCACGAAGCGGGTCGCGTTCCATAGCTTGTTGGCGAAGTTCCGGGCGTTTTCCAATCGAGCGGCGCCGAAGCGCTGATCCTGGCCCGCGGCAGCCCCGTGGATCAGGGCGAACCGGAGAGCATCCGCACCGGTCTCGTCGATCACCCCGAGCGGGTCCACGACGTTGCCCGTGGTCTTGCTCATCTTCTTGCCCTCGGGGTCGCGGATGAGCCCCGACAGGTAGATCGTGTGGAACGGCTCCTGCCCTGTCAGATGCAGCCCGAGCATCATCATCCGGGCGACCCAGAAGAAGATGATGTCGTAGCCCGTCTCCATGACCGAGGTCGGATAGAACCGGCGGAGGTCTGCCGTGTCGTCCGGCCAGCCGAGGGTCGACCACGGCCACAGACCGGAGCTGAACCATGTGTCGAAGATATCCGGGTCCTGAACAAGCTCGGCGGCGGGCCGGGCGCAGGTATCGCAGGCCCGTGGGCCGTCGGCCTCGGCGGACACGGTCACATGGCCGTCGGGGCAGTACCAGGCCGGGATCCGATGACCCCTCCACAACTGCCGGCTGACGTTCCAGTCACGGATGTCAGTGAGCCAGTGCTCCCACGTCTTCTCGAATCGATCCGGCAGGATCCGGGTCCGTCCAGAGCGAGTCGCCTCCAGAGCGCGGGCGGCCAGCGGCGAGGTCCGGATGAACCACTGGGTCTTGAGCCGTGGCTCCAGCACATCGTCACTGCGCTGGCAGCGCCCGATGATCATCTCGTGGGGTCGCTCCGCGGCAAGGTCGCCCTGGTCCCGCAGCGCCGCCACGATCTGTCGGCGGGCCTCGTAGCGGTCCAGCCCGTCGAAGGCCGTTCCGGTGTTCGCGATCGTCGCGTCGTCGGCCAGGATGGTCGGGGCTGCGAGGCCGTGACGCAGGCCTGCGGCGTGGTCGGCCTGGTCATGGGCCGGGGTGATCTTCACGGCCCCGGTGCCAAAGGCCTTGTCCACGACATCGTCGGCGATGATCGGCACATCGCGATCCACGAACGGGATGCGCACGGTCCGGCCGATGAGGTCGCGGTAGCGCTCGTCACCGGGATGCACGGCCACGGCGGTATCCCCAAGGATGGTCTCGGGGCGGGTGGTTGCCACGGTGATCGTCCCGTCCGGGTCCGGCTCGCCGGTCGCTTCGTTCACGAGGTGGTAGCGGACGGACCAGAGCGTCCCCAGCTCCGGCGTTGGCACGACCTCGAGGTCGCTGACGCTCGTCCGACAGCCGGGGCACCAGTTGACGAGCGCCTCGGTCCGATAAGCCAGGCCGTCGCGGTACAACTGCTCGAACGCCACGCGAACGGCTCGCGCGGAGACCTCGTCCATCGTGAATCGCAATCGACCCCAGTCGGCCGAGGCACCGACGCGGCGCTGCTGGGCCAGCATCACCCCGCGTGTCGTTTCGACGAACCCGCGCATTCGCTCGAGATAGAGCTCGCGGCCGAGCGACTGTCGGCTCTCGCCTTCCTTCGCGAGGATTCCGTCCAGCACGAACTGGGCCGCGATGCTGGCGTGATCGAGGCCGGGAAGAAAGAGGGCCGCATGCCCGCGCATTCGGGCGTTGCGGATCATCAGGTCTTCCACCGCGGTCCGCTGAGCGTGCCCCAGGTGGAGCGAACCCGTGACGTTGGGCGGCGGCTGGATGATCGTGAACGTCGGGAGGCTGGGGTCCGCCGTCGAGCCGGCGCCGTCAGGGGCGAATACGTCGGCCGCCAGCCAGCGCTCGTAGATCACGCCTTCGACATCGCGCGGTGTGTAGGCCTTGGGCAGATCGGTCATCGGTTGTCGCCTCGCGAAACGAGAAACACCCGCATCGCCCAGCGGACGAAACGGGTCGTGGTACCACCTGCTGGTTCGGCATCGGGGCCTGCCGGTCATCGCGGCTGGCGAGTTCCGCTGCCCTATCGGGCGTCATGCGTCACGACTCGCGAGTGACGTTCACGTCGGCCCGTCCCGCGCGGCTCGCACCATCCCGCGTTCGCTTTGAGTCTGCCCGACGCTACTCTTCCCGGTCATTGCCGTGAGGTCGCGGAGTCTAACATGAGCGTAGAGGCCGACCTGGGCCGGGATGCGCGGGCCGAGTGACGTCGGACCGGCGCCTTCGAGCCCGAGTCGTGCCTCCATCCAAGTCGGATGCAGAATGGATCCCGCAGAGGGATGGCGATGAGCCGGAAGATCGAGCCTGCGGCCCATCCCTGTGGGACACACGTGCCAGCGTCGCAAATCCACGCCCCGTGGACGGTGACCGCCGACGAGCAGACCGCCGCGGACTGCCGGATAGGCGTCGACTACCCGGGCCCCCATCGTGGACCATACGGAGGCCCGTCTTCGGGCAAAGGCCTGATTCAAACGCTGATCAGCGGAAGGCGTCCCCGGTCGGCGCGCCGTCGGCGTCGTCAGGTGGGGCGTCGCGCAGGCGCATCGGCTGGCTCATCGCCTTGAGCATGCGGCTCAGAATGTCCTCGTTCGGATCGGATATGGAGGCGACCTTCTTCTGGCTCCAGACCGTCTCGGGGCGCATCTGGAGCAGGAACAACTCCCGCGGTCCGTCCGCGCCCGGACCGATCGCCCACTCGACGTCCAGCGGGCCCGCTTTCGCCTTCTCCACCTCGCGGCCCAGCCGGGCGAGCCTGATGACCTCTTCGTCGGACATGGACGGTATCGCCTGGTCGTCGGGCGGAATGTCCTGGGTAACGACGGCGCCTACCACCGGATCGAACCGGTAAGCGAACGTCTTGGGCCCGATCACCCGTGTCCGGATGTCCCAGGTGACCTTGTCCACGGCCCATCGGTCCGGGGTGACCTCGCCGCCTACGACCGCCAGACCGAGGCCGTAGCTCGACTCGATCGTGATCTGGCTCCGATCGCCGGTGACCGGATCGAGCGTGATCATCACCCCGGCCGACTCGGACGCGACCATCCGCTGGACCACCACCGCCATCGCAAGTCCCTCGAGCGGCACGCCGAGGTGGGCGCGGTAGGCGATCGCCTGTGGAGTGAAGAGGCTTGCCCAACAGCGCAGGATGTGGCGGTCCACATCGGCCGCGCCACGGATCCACAGGTACGTTTCCTGCTGCCCGGCGAAGGAGGCATCAGCCCGGTCCTCGGCGGTCGCCGAGGACCGCACCGCCACCGGGACGTCGAGCGCGGTCACTCCGCATAGCCGGCGGTACGCCGCGCCGACTTCGGCCGCGACCGGACCGGCCAACTCCGCGGCATCGAATAGCACCTTGATCCTCTCGGAGGCCTCCTGCTGAGTCTCCATCGTGTCGGCGCCGTCGAGGATGGCCGCGATCTCCGCCTTGAGACCGGTCGCTTCGGTGCCCTCAACGTAGGCATCCGTGGTAACGACGAAGCCCGGCGGCACCTTGAGCCCCTTGCGCAGCAGAAAGCCCAAGCCGAGTGCCTTGCCCCCCACCCGCGGCGCGCAGTCCGCGTCGCAGTCGTCGAGCCAGAGGACGTGGGACGTCGACATCGCCGCCTCCCTGCCCTACTCGAGGATCGTGACGAGGCCGACGTTGGCATCGACCCGGAGGCGGTCGCCCGTCTTGATCCGCTTGGTGGCCGATCCGGTACCGACCACGGCCGGCAACCCGTACTCGCGACAGACGATGGCGGCGTGCGACATGATCCCGCCGATATCGCAGACGGTGGCCTTGATCTTACCGAACACCGGGCCCCACGACGGCGCGGTGATCGGGCAGACGAGGATCTCGCCCTCCTGGACGGTGCCCAGGTCGGCCGCCGTGAGAACGACGCGGGCAAGACCCTCGACGAGGCCCGGCGAACCGGCAACGCCGCGCAGTTCGTTCTCTGCGGTGGCTTCGCCTTCGCCCAGCCAAACCTTCACGCGGTCAGTGGTGATGCCCCACAGCAGGACCGTGAACGGTTCGGTGATCTCGTCAGGTACGGGTCCAAGAGCCGGCGTCGCCGGACCGGCCTCGGCGAGGACCGAGCAGATCCGCTTGCGCTCGACCACCTCTGCCTGCCAGTGGCGAGGCCCGCGTGTCGGTGCGCCCGAGGCCCAGCCGGCGACCATTTCGTAGAGCGCCTGTCCGACCTCCCAGCGGTTCAGGAAGAAGATGTCGTCGGTCTCCTTGAGAACCCCGCCTTCGACGAGCCGGTCGCCGAACTCGCGGACCTTGTTCCAGAAGATCGTGTGGTACCAGTGCTCGACGTAGAAGTTGTGGTCCTCGATGTAGGTCGACACCGTGCGCGCAAGGCCGATGTTCTGGTCGAAGGTCTGCTTGTCCTCCTCGGTTGCGAGCAGGTCGCGATACTCGGAGGTCAGGCGGTCGCGCCGGTCGAGGATCTCCTGCTTGGGGCGATCCAGGCTCTCGCCACGCGTCAGGCGGTCCATGTAGCTGAGCATCGCCGACCACGGCACGCTCATGTCGTCGATCCATGAGCGCAGGTGATGGTAGAAGCCGGCACCGTTCGAAAAGTTGAACCACGGCTCCTTGGCCGCCTCCAATGCGGCGATCCATTGATCGCCGGCGGCGTCGCCGCGGAGATTCTTCACGATCGACTCCGGCTTGTCCGGAGCACGCAGACGGTCGGCGATACCTAGGTCGAGGCCAAGCTGGGCGAGTTTCTTGAGCTCGTCGTCCGGACGGAAGAACAGGATGTCCGCCCCGGCGACCATCTGGGCCAGCGTCTCCTCCTTGACGCCGGGGAACGCCTGCTTCGCGAAGGTGAACAGATTCAGGTACGCGGCGTACCCGAGGTTGAGCATCTCGAAGTGGTACTGCCAGGCGATGAAGATCGAATCGATGACCCGGTTGTAGGCGAGGAGCAGGTCCATCCCGGTCGTCTGGCCACGGTGGTCGAAGACGACCGAGTCCGGGTCGAGCTTGCCCAACCGCGGGACCTCGATCGCCTTGAGGTCCTCGATGACCCCGGTCATCTTGACCTTCCACTCGTCGAAGATCGCGTCCCAGTTAGCGTAATAGTGGCCGGCCCGCTCCATGAACACACCGACCCGGGCGGGGATCGTGGACGGGTCGGCGACCGGGACGGCGCTGATATACAGGAAGCCGTTCACCACGCGTTGCTCGATGCCGTAGGCGGGCGGGACGGAGAAGACCCGGGTGTTGTACTGGCCGAGCGCGATCCGCCAGCATTCGTGGGTGATCGTATCGAACGGATACAGCACCTCGGGGTGGTGCATGCCATCCTGGAACCAGAGTGTGCCGTCCTCGTACTCGCGGTTCTCCTCGGAGAACAGCAGGTAGTACGGGTACATCCGCTCCCAGCCCTCGGCGCCGGGCGGGGTGACGGCCTCGAACGGGCTTGGGAAACGGGCCTCCTTCGCGGGATCGGTGGTCATCGTCATCGCGGGACTCTCCTCATGCTCGTGCGATCACTCCTGGGTTTCGTGGGTCTCGAAGCGCTCGACCCGGACCACGGTGCCCGTGAACGAGCACGACTGGCACCAGACGAGGAACCGACTCTCGGCGCCGACCCAAAACTCCTGGACAAAGCTCTCCGTGTCCAGCGCGGCACCACACTCGGGGCAGAACCGGAACGGCTCGCCGGGCGGTTCCATGACCGCGCCATGCCCGGCCAGGAACTCCGCCACGGCCTGTTCGACGTAGCCCACCGGGAGCGAACCCTCAGCCACCGGCGGGCTCCAGCGCCTCGCGGGCCAGACGGGCGCCGTCATACAGCTCCTTGAGACGATCGAACTGGGGCGAGTAGCGTGTGCTCGCAGCGGTCAGAAACTCCCACTCGAACGCCGCCCCGCCGCCGAACTTGTTCTTTTCGACGGGCAGGTCGATGGCTCGCGCGACAACGGGGTCGCGGACGACCCCGAGCGGATCTTCGCCGCGGGCAACCAGGTCGATGTTCTCGAACGTCATCTTGCGCAGCAGGATCACGCCCGCGTCACTCTTGCCGAGGTGCTCCTTCGTCCGGTCCGGCGTCCCGCCCTGGGTCACCCAGGCCATGATGTCCTGACCTTCGACGTAGTCGACGATGTGCTGGCCGTACTCGTCGAGGTAAGGAACGTCGTAATTCGGAAAGCGGTCCTGCGTCGGCAGATCGATCCCGGTGGGTTTATGGGTGGAATACAGGATGAACCACGTCGTGGTGTCGTCGATCGGGACCCGGATCTGCATCTGGATGTGGGCGCCGCCGCCGACGTACATCATGGCCGGGAACAGGAGCGGATGGCCGACTTTCCAATCGTCGGCGTCCTCAGTCTGGCCCTCGTACAGTCGACGCTTGATGATCCCGTATTCGAATGGGTCGAACGCGATCTTGGTGTGTTTCCGGGTGAACGTCAGCGCCGACGGCAGCCCTTTGCGGGTGCGGATGAAGTTGGCGTAGCGGCCGTGGAGCCACTCGACGTGGGTCGGGTCGACCGCGTTCTCCATGATCTGGAAGAAGTTAACCGGTAGTGTCGCGTGACCCACGTCGCGCCACACGTCGGTCCACTCGAAGATGCCATAGCCCGGCAGCTCCGGCGCCGGTGCCGGGCCCAGGTAGCCCCACACCAGGCCACCCATCTCCCGGCATGGATAACCACCGGTGGTGATCCGATCCTTGAAGGTGGAATCGGCCGGCTCGGCCGGTTGTTCGAGGCACCGACCGTCGGGCGCGAACAGCCAGCCGTGGTAGCCGCAGCGGATGCCTTCGGGCTCGGTGACCCCGTAGGCGAGCGAGGCGCGGCGGTGCGGACATTGCTCGTCGACCAAGCCGAACGTCCCGTCGTCGAGCCGGAAGACCACCAGATCCTGGCCCAGCAATCGTGCCTTCCGGATCGGGAAGTCCAGGAGGTCGGACGAGAACGCGACAGGGTACCAATAACGGCGCAGGAGCTCGCCGAAAGGCGTGCCGGCCCCGACCTGGGTAAGGATGCGGTTTCGCTCTTCGGTCAACATCGGTCGTCTGGACCCTCCACGTCGTGGGCGGGGTACAGACGCTTACAGCCCTCCATGTAGGGCGGACTGGGTATGTCGAACGGGTTTCCGAACTGACGTTCCGTAGCACGCATCGTTGCCGTCATCGTGTCTCCTCCTCTCCTTTCGACCCTTCGACTGTGATCAAGCGACCGGTGCCCCGACCGCCTCCTGCTCCGTCGTGACCCGGCGCAGCCAACTCGGCCACTCGGATTCCGGCGGGACGTGGACCTCCGCCGTGCGCGTGCGATAGGTCACCTGCGCCTCGGTCAGGGACCGCCGGACGCGGACCCGAACCTCCTCCACGTTGTACGGCTCGCCCGCATCGTGCCCCAGCGCCCAGGTCGCAAAGGCCCGGATGGGCCCCGAGTGGGTAGCGACCACGATCCGGGCGCCGTCCGGCGCGGACGAGACGAGTTTGGTGATGCCGGCCCAGAACCGCAAGACGACGGCGGTCGCCGGCTCGAACGACATGAGTGGCATCGTCATCCAGAAATGGATCGGGTCGCCACCGCCTCGCTGGATGCGGACGAAGCGGTCGAACTCGACCAGCCACAGCGGCCGATCGCCCATCGCGACCCGCTCGTAGCGTTCCGACACGGCGTGATACTCGCGAAAGGCGGCGGTCACGTCGCGCTCGCCCGACGGCGTCCAGACGGCGAAATTGCGGAACTCTTCCATGGGCTCGGGCCCCTCGATCGTGCCGTGGCGACCCCACAGCGAGAAGCCCTGCTCCGCGCCACGTCGGAGCTGCTCCGCGGTCTCGCGGGCGCGTGGCGTGGGGGCGTTGACGAGTATCATGGAGTCTCCGTCACGGATGCCCTTGGACAGGTCGTGCCCGCGGCGGTGGGCCTGCCAGCGACCCATCGGGGTGAGCCCGGAGTTGGTGGAATAGCCCTGTGTCTCACCATGGCGGATGAGGTGGACGTCGACGATGGCCTCCGGGCCGGTCCTTGGGGCCTCGCCGTCGGGCGGCTCGATAAGCTCGCGCGACTTCGACGTCATGGCCCAGGCCTCGGTCCAGGTGGGCTGGACGTCGCCGGGGATCTGCGCCGCCATCGGGACGGCGCTCTCGCCGGCCGCCGTGCGACCACGGTACCGGCGGAGGTAGAGCGGGACCGTCGAATCGGCGTGGTCAACGAGGTCGCTCGCCGGATCGATGGGCGCCGCCGAGGCGTCGGCCGCGGCGGCGGCCTCGCGCGCACGCCGCTCGAGGTACCGGGTCAGATACGCGGGTGCATCAGGCCGCTCGGTGCGGGGCAGGTGGACATCGGGCGCTGGCGCGCCGGCCGCCGGTGCATCGGGCCGGCCGTTGCCGGGCACCTGGCCGTACGTTGCGCTCTCGTGGCGGGGATCGTGATCGTCCATCGTCGCGGCCTCAGGTATGGACCGTGAGGAAGCGCTCGTTGACCGCGCCTTCGTAGTAGAAGATCGCCTTGCCCATCTGGTCCTCGGTCCAGGTGATGGGCTCGGCGTCCGGGTCGTGGAAGTAGCCGCCGGTGAACACCTCGTTGCGATTCCCCGCGGGGTCGAAGAAGTAGATCGTGTAGCCGCGAGTGATGCCGTGCCGGGTCGGCCCGGCGTCGATGCGCACACCGTGGTATGCGAGCATGTCCGCCGCGGTACGGACGTCGTTCCAGTCGTTGACCCAGAAGGCGAAGTGGTGGAGACCGCCCTGCGGCCCGGTGATGAATGCGATGTCGTGAGGTGAATGCGACCGCTCCATCCACGACCCGAGCCTAGTCCCGTCCTTGGCCAGCAGCTGCTCGGTGAGGCGGAAGCCCAGCGGTCCCATGAAGAACTCGGTCGCCAGATCCACGTCCTCGCAAGTCAGGAAGACGTGATCGATCCGCGGCGGGTGGATCCCGATGAGACCCATCGGTGCGGGCGGCGGATTGGTCAGTGGTAGCAGGTTGCCGACCTTCTCGACCTTGTGGACGAGCTCCAGGACGTGCCCGGTCGGGGTGTCGAAACGGATCCCCTGCCCCACCCCTGGCTCCTCGCCGGCCGGGAACCGCCGGACCGTGCAGCCGTAGGCCTCGAGCCGGTTCTCGAAGGTCTCGAGATCGTCGGCGGTGTCGACCTTGTACATCGCGTGGTCCAGGCCGTATGTCGGCGCATAACGCAGCACGACCGAGTGGTGGTCGTTCTCGTCCCAGGCCTTGAGATAGACCTTGTCCGGCTCGCGGCTCACCTCGAGCAGCCCGAGGACCTCGATGTAGTAGGCGGTGGCGAGTTCGAGGTCCGGGACCCGGATCTCGACGTGGCCGAGACGAAAGATGCCCATAGCCGGTGGCTCCAACGACGCGTGGGTGGCGGTCGGGGTGGTTCGGATCAGAAGAGCTCGAAATACTCGCGCTGTTCCCAGTCGGTGACCTCGCCCGATCGTTCGGCGAGGTTCTCCTCGCCGCCGATCGACTCGAGGTAGCGGTTGACCTCACTCTGTTTGATCATCAGCAGGTAGTCAATGAAGCGGTCGCCGAATTCCGCCCGGAAGAAGGCGTCGCCGCGGAGCATTCCACCCGTTGCCGGCCATCAGGTGTGCATCGTGAGGAAGCGGTGGTTGATCGTGTCCTCCCAGTAGAAGATCGCCTTGCCCAGGTTCTCCTCCGTCCAGGTGATCACGTCCATGTCAGGATCCGGCTTGTAGCCGCCGGTGAAGACCTCGTTGCGGATGCCGAGCGGGTCGAAGAAATAAATGGTCTCGCCCCGGGTCACGCCGTGACGGGTCGGGCCGACGTCGATCTGGATGTCGTTGAAGGCGAGGACGTCGGCGGCCCGTCGGATCTCATCCCAGTCGTCGAGCCAGAACGCGAAGTGGTGGAGTGCGCCGTTCGGCCCGGTCACGATGGCCAGGTCGTGGGGGGAGTGTGAGCGCTCCATCCAGACGCCCATCTGGTGGCCGTCCGCGTCCAGAAGCTGCTCGGTCAGGCGAAAGTCGAACACGTTCTGGAAGAACCGCGTTGCATCGCCGACCTCTTCCGCCGTGATGAGCATGTGATCGAGACGGGGCGGGGCGATGCCCACGAGGTTGTCCGGCTTGGGATGGATCGGGTTGAGCTTGCCCAGGCCGTTGCCGACCTTGTCCATCTTGTGGACGAGCTCCATGACGTGCCCGGTCGGGGTCTCGAAGCGTAGGCCCTGACCCATGGCGCGCTCCTCGCCCTCGGTCATCCGATGGACGATGCAGCCATAGCGCTCGAGCTTCGTCTCGAGGTCCGCAAGGTCGTCTTCAGCCTCCACCTTGAAGCTCATATGATCGAGCCCGGGGCGCGGGTGGTATCGGAGGACGACCGAGTGATGGTCCTCCTCGTCCCAGCACTTGAGGTACACCTTGTCCGCCTCGCGGGCGACCTCCTGGAGGCCCAGGACCTGGGTGTAATAGGTCCGGGCAAGATCCAGGTCAGGGACCCGGACGTCGACGTGGCCGAGGCGGACGATGCCCATCGCAGTGTCGTTCTCCCCGTTGCAGATGCGGCGGGCGGGGACGCGTTGCGCCGCAGGGATGGTTCGGTGCCATCTTGTGGACGGCCGACCGATGCCGTACTCTAGGCTCGTTCCTGTTCCGCTATCAATACCAGCGTTCCTGTATGAAGAACCGATGAAGGAATCGCCCGCCGTAAACCAAAATCCCAATGGCCCCGAACGGATGCGCTCCGCGGTGGCAGATTACGTGCGCGAGGTCCACGCGGCGTACCTGCGCACCATCGGGACCCACGCCGCGGCGGTGCAGGGCCGGATGCCGCTCCTGTCACCCGAGCCGCTGTCCGTCGCGGCGGTCGGGGCGCGCTACCTGCACCTCATCGCGACACGCGAGCGATTGGGGGATGGGGCCCGCGGCACGATCGCGTCGGTCGCCGGCGAGGCGGGACCGATCCGCTGGACGGTTCATTTCTACGATCCGTCGGTCGTACCGGCCCTGGGTCTCCTGGATGAACGGGACGGCCCCGCCGCCGACGCCGTCCGGGAGGCGATCGGCCTGCGGACGCACCTGTACCACCTCACCTTGCGGCCACCGGCGGACCTCGCCGCGCATCACGCGGGGCACACCGGTGCCGGACTCGCTGGCGCCCACGCCCAGGCGGCGCGAGAGTTCGATGCGGTTGCCCGATCCATGCCGTTGCGGACGGCGCTCGCGAACGAGTTTGAGGGTGCGAGCGTGGCCGGATTGCCGATCGCAGCCGCCCTGCTCGCCCGCGCGATCGCCCCATACGACGCATCGGTCACCGCGGCGGCCGGCCCAGCCGGCACCGCCCCGACGGACCTCGCCGGCCTGCGCAAGGCGGTCCTCGCCGCGGTTCGTCCCCCGACACCGTCCGCCGGAGTCGACACACTCGGGCGCGACGACCACTCATGACCGTCAGGGCCCGTGGCGAAGGCCTGTCGTCCGTCCGCAATGCGGCGCGGCTGATGGCCGCTTTCACCCCCAGCGACCGCGATCTCGGCGTGTCGGAACTCGCCGGGCGCCTCGGGCTCGCCAAGAGTACGGTCCACCGGCTGTTGACGACGCTCCTCCATGAGCATTTCATCGAGCGCGACACGACCACTGGACGCTACCGCCTAGGGCTCAAGCTCTACGAGCTGGGCACGATCGTCGCCGACCACCTCGACATCCACGAGGTCGCCGAGGCGCCCATCGAGGAGCTCCGCGATCGGACCGGCGAGACGGTGCATGTGGCCATCCTCGACGGCACCAGCGTCGTCTATATCGCCCGCCGCGATAGCCCGCACCCGCTGAGCATGCTTCGTCGTGTGGGACACCGAAACGACGCGCACTGCACGAGTACCGGCAAGGTGCTCCTCGCCGCCCTGTCCCCGGACGAGCGGGATACGCTCCTGGACGGGTACGCCTTCCCGGCGCATACCGAGCGGACCATCACGGACCGCGCCGTGCTGGAAGCCGAGCTCGACCGGGTGCGCGAACGCGGGTTCGGCGAGAATGCGGGTGAGAGCGAACTGGGTGCCCATTCCATCGCCGCCCCGATCCGCGACGCGTCCGGACGGGTCGTGGCCGCAATCAGCGTGGCCGGCCTTGCCCTTCGGTTCACGCCGGAGACGACCCGGCGCATCACCATGGAGACGCTGCGCAGCGCGGAGGCCATCTCGGCCCGGCTCGGCTGGCGCGTCGGCCGGGTGCAGTTCGCGATTCCCAGCCCGACTCGGGTCCGCGAGGTGTCCGCATGACCGGCCGCACGCTCGACGACGCGACGCTGGATGCCCTCGCGGAGCGGCTCCTCACGGCGGCACGAGATCGGACGCCGGTCCCTCCCCTCACCGACGAGCACCCTGCGATGAACGCCGCCGACGCGTATGGCGTTCAGCAGCGGATCGTCGCCACCCGACTCGCGGCGGGTGAGTCGATCGTCGGCTGGAAACTGGGGCTGACCTCGAAGGCGATGCAGCAGCAGGTGGGCGTCGATCAGCCCGATTACGGCCCGATCCTCTCGGGCTACCTCATCCCGGAGGGCCAGGCGATCCCCACCGCCGAGCTTATCGCACCTCGAGCGGAGGCCGAGATCGCGTTCGTGCTCGATCGGCCCCTGCGCGGACCCGGTGTCACGAGCCTGGACGCCATCCGTGCCACGGCCGGTGTGGCACCCGCGATCGAGATCATCGATAGCCGGATCCGCGACTGGAAGATCCGCTTCCCCGACACCGTGGCCGACCTTGCGAGTTCGGCCCGGGTGATGTTCGCTGGACGTCTCGTCCCGCTCGACGACATAGATGTCCGACTCATCGGCTGCGTCCTGGAGAAGAACGGCGAGATCGTTCACACGGGGGCGGGCGCCGCCGCCCTGGGCAACCCCGCCGAGGCGGTGGCGTGGGCCGCCAACACGCTGGGCGCCCTGGGACACACCCTGGAGGCGGGCCACATCATCATGACCGGCGCTCTCCACGCGTCGGTCCCGGCGGCGGTCGGCGACACGTTCCGCGCCCGGTTCGATCGCCTGGGCTCGCTCACCATCCGGTTCGCTTGATGTCCCACATCGAGACAGGAGCGCCGCGTCCATGAACGGGATCCCCGTCGCCATCATCGGCTCGGGCAATATCGGAACGGACCTCGCGAAGAAGCTCCTGCGGTCGACCTCGCTGGAGCCGGTCCTGGTGGTCGGCATCGACCCCGCCTCCGACGGGCTGGCAAAGGCTCGGTCATGGGGCATCGAGACGACCGCCGACGGGGTTGATGCACTGTTCGCGCGCCTCGATCGAACGGGCATGCGGATGGTCTTCGAGGCGACATCGGCGAAGATCCACGCGGCCAATGCGCCGCGCTTTGCGGAGGCTGGCCTCATCGCGATCGACCTCACGCCGGCGGCGGTCGGCCCGTCCGTCGTCCCGCCGGTGAACCTCCACGCCCACCCCGATGCGGTCAACCTAAACATGATCACGTGCGGCGGCCAGGCGACCATCCCGATCGTCTCCGCGGTGAGCCGCGTGACACCGGTCCCTTATGCGGAGATCATCTCGACCGTGGCGTCGCGTTCCGCCGGCCCCGGCACCCGGGCGAACATCGACGAGTTCACCGAGACGACGGCGCGCGGTCTCGAGACGATCGGCGGCGCCGCGCACGGAAAGGCGATCATCATCCTCAATCCGGCCGAACCACCGATCCTGATGCGCAACACCGTCTACTGCGCGCTGCCGCCGGGCGCCGACCAGGCAGCCATCGAGGCGTCCGTCCGCGAGATGGCCGAGAGCGTGGCCGACTACGTCCCGGGCTACCGGGTGAAGGGCATCGTGTTCGACGACGGGCCATTCCAGACCCCGGGAGGCGAGGCTGCCGGCCGCGTGTCGGTGTTCCTCGAGGTGACCGGCAACGGCGACTATCTGCCACCGTTCGCGGGCAATCTCGACATCATGACGGCGTCCGCGGTCCGGGTCGCGGAACTGATCGCCGAGACGCGCTTCGCGGGGGTCGTCGCATGAGCGCGCTGTCGGCCGCTCCCGATCGACCCGGAGAGGTCGCGCCGCGAGAGGTCGCGCCGCGTGCCTTCCGACTCACGGATTCCACGCTCCGCGATGGCTCCCACGCACTGCGTCACCAGTTCACGCCGGAGCAGGCCGGGGCGATCGCCGGCGCGCTCGATCGCGCAGGGGTGCCGGTCATCGAGGTCAGCCACGGCGACGGCCTGGGTGGCAGCTCGTTCAATTACGGCTTCTCCAAACGCGACGAGCGGGAACTCATCCGGGCCGCCGCAGCGGCCGTCAGCCGGGCACAGCTCGCGGTCCTGCTCGTGCCGGGCATCGGCATCGCCGCCGACCTCGAAGTTGTCTGCGAGCTCGGCGTGTCCGTGGCCCGGATCGCGACCCACTGCACGGAGGCGGACGTCGCCATCCAGCATCTCCAGACGGCGCGCGACCTCGGGATGGAGACGGTCGGATTCCTGATGATGGCCCACATGGCCACGCCCGAGGCCCTCCTCGTCCAGGCCCGGATCATGGAGGACGCCGGGGCGCAGACGGTGTACTGCGTCGATTCCGCGGGCGCCATGACGACCCACGATGCGCGCGCCCGGGTCGCGGAGCTCAAGGCGGGTCTCCGACCGGAAACCCAGGTGGGGATCCATGCCCACAACAACCTGAGCTACGCCGTTGCGAACTCGATCGGCGCACTCGAGGAGGGCGCCGATCAGGTCGACGGCTGCACCCGCGGCCTCGGCGCCGGTGCGGGCAACTGCCCCACCGAGGTCCTCGTCGTCGTGTCGGAGAGGCTCGGCTGGCAGACCGGTGTGGACCCGATGGCGATCATGGACGTGGCGGAAGACGTGGTCCGGCCCGTCATGCCGCGCGAGCAGATCATCGACCGATCGGCGCTGACGCTCGGCTACGCCGGGGTGTACTCGTCGTTCCTGCTCCACGCCGAACGCGCCGCGGAGCGATTCGGGGTGGACACGCGAGAGATCCTCCTGGAACTCGGCCGGCGAAAGATGGTCGGCGGCCAGGAGGACATGATCGTCGATGTGGCTCTCGAGCTGAGTCAGCGGTCCTGATGGTCGTCGCGGCTGCCGGTCGGTCGATCGATGCGACGCTTGTCGAGGCACTGGCGGACGACCTCCACCGGGCCGAGCGCGAGCGCCGTGCTATCGATCGGCTCACCGACCGGTATCCGGACCTTTCGATCGACGACGCATACCTGATCCAGGCCGCCCTGCTTGGCCGGCGCATCACGGAGGGCGAGCGGATCGTCGGCGCGAAGCTCGGGTTCACGAGCGTCGCCATGCGCGAGGCCATGGGCGTCGCGGAACCCAATTACGGCTGGCTTACGAGCGCGATGCTCCTCCCGGACACGCGCGTCCCGCTGGGCGAACTGATCCACCCCAAGGCGGAGCCAGAGATCGGATTTCGGTTGGCCGGGCCACTGGCAGGGCCGGACGTGACGAGCGCCGACGTCTTTGCCGCGACCGACGCCTTGTTCGCCTGTCTCGAGATCGTCGATTCGCGCTACAAGGGCTTCCGCTTCCTGGCCGCCGACAACATCGCCGACGATTCGTCGGCCGGCCGGGTCGTCGTGGGACCGCCCGTCCCGGTCCCCAGCGACATCGATCTCGCCCTGGTCGGCATCGTCCTGACCGTCGATGGGGTGCTCGTCGCGACCGCCGCGGGCGCGGCCGCGCTCGGACATCCGGCCGCGGCCGTGGCCTGGCTCGTGCGCCGCCTCGCCCGGGTGGGCCGTGGGCTCGATGCCGGCATGCTCGTCATCTCCGGCGGCCTGACCCGTCCGTTCGACATCGGTGCCGGCACGACGATGACTGTGACGATCGACCGGATCGGCGAGTCGACGCTCGTGGGCCACGCATGAACCTGCCGCTGACGAACGCGTTCCTCCCGCCCCACCGCGGGCCGATCGCCCTCGCGGACCTGCCCGCGGACGGCGGGCGGAGCGTGCTGGTGGATGGGCGCCTGCTCGCCGTGTTCCGCGTCGGCGACGAGATCGTGGCGCTCGATGGCGGGTGTCTGCATCGGAGTGGCCCCGTCGCCGAGGGCATCGTCCGGGGAGGCGTCGTGACCTGCCCGTGGCATTTCTGGCGCTACGAGCTCGCCACGGGCTCGCTACTCGGCGACCGGACCCAGGGCCTGCGCCGCTATCCGGTGACGGTGCGCGACGGCATCGTGCATGTCGAGCTGCCGCCGCGCGAGCCGGAGCTCTCCTGGAAGGAACGGCTGTTGCGGGCTGCCCAGGAACGCGAGATACACAAGGAGCCCGAGTCATGAGCGCCGAACGCACGATCGATGCGATCATCTTCGACATCGGCGGGGTCATCCATCCCACCCCGTTCGAGGTCATGGCCGACGTGGAGGCGCGCAACGGCTGGCCGGCCGGCATCCTGCCGCGCGGGCCGTGGGACCCTGAGGGCGACCCCGACTATCGCGAGGTGGAGCTCGCGCAGATCGGCGAACGCACGTACTGGGCCCGTCACGTCGAGCGCCTCGCGACTGCCGGAATCGACTTCGACGTCCACGAGCAGATGCGCTTCGATACGGAGGACCGGATCGAGGTCATCGACGCCATCAGGATCTTGCGCGGCCGGTACAAGCTCGGGATCCTTACAAACGACGCGACCCAGTGGGTCGGCCCCGGCTGGCACCGCGACTGGTGGCTGCGCGGTCTGTTCGGCGCGATCGTCGATGCCTACGAGGTTGGCGCGCTCAAACCCCAGCCGCCGGGCTACGTGGCTGCGGCGGAGGCCCTGGGTGTGCCACCCGATCGCTGCGCGTTCATCGATGACCTTGAGGCCAACGTCGCGGGCGCTGAGGCCGTGGGCATGCTCGGCGTCTGGTGGGACGTGAAGGACGCGACCCGCAGCACCCTGGAGGTCCTACGGCGGTTCGCGCCGGATGCGGTCGAGACCTCGGTCGCCGGCATGTACGTGGCAGCCGGGGTCCGGCCGCGCGTGGGTCATCGGCGGGGTCACGCCCGCCTCAGCGCATCCGCATGAGGGCACCAGACCATGGATGAATGGCGCCGAGACATCCGCACAGGGGAATTCAACACCCACTACCTGGAGGTGGGGGGCGGCAAGCCGGTCATCTTCCTGCACGGCTCGGGGCCAGGCGTCTCCGCGCTCGCCAACTGGCAGTTCCAGCTGCCGGTCCTGGGCGAGGAGCGCTGGGCCCTGGCACCGGACCTCGTCGGTTTCGGGCGCACGCGGCACCCGGACGGACCGGGGCCGATGGACGTCACGCGGTGGGTCCGTCAGGTCATCGATTTCGCCGACGCCCTGGACATCGAGCGGTTCGATGTCGTCGGCAACTCGATGGGTGGGGCGATCGTTCTTCGCCTCGCGGTCGACCACCCGGAGCGGCTGGACCGCGTTGTGACCATGGGCACGATCGGGGTCCCGTTCACGATCACCGAGACACTCGATGGGGCCTGGGGCTATACCCCCGACCTCGAGGACATGCAGCGGATCATCGGGTGGTTTGCCTGGGACCAGGGCTATGCCGCGGACGACGCGCTCGTGCGGCTCCGTCACGAGACGAGCCTGGAGCCCACGTCTCGCGCATCGTACGAGGCGATGTTCCCGGCTCCGCGCCAGGCGATCCTGGACGCCTGCGTCGTCGCCGACGAAGCTCTGGCGGCGATCCCCCACCCGCTCCTCGCGGTCCACGGCGGGAACGACCGGATCATCCCGCTCGAGACGTCGCTGCACGTCGCCCGGGTCGTACCGAACTCCCGGCTGACCGTGTTCAACCAGTGTGGCCACTGGGTCCAGATCGAGCGCAAGGTGGAGTTCTCCCAGCTCATCCGCCATTTCCTCTCGACTCCGCTGGACGCGCCCGTCACGCGGGTCGAGCCGACGCCGGTCGGGGCGAACGGCTGATGGCGGCGGGATCGGTCGTCGCCCGCGAACTGGGCGAAGAGACCCGCGCCTGGCTCGTGTCGGAGCTGCGCTTCGCCATCGTCGGTGTGGTGGAGGCGGACGGTCGGCCGATCCAGTCGGCGTCGTGGTTCGACCTGCTCGATGGCCCGCGGTTCCTGCTCAATACCGTCGTCGGGCGCGCCAAGGACCGCTGCCTAGCCCGTGACGGGCGGGTGAGTCTGCTGTGGGACGGCGAGTACGAGTCGGTGGTCGTCCAGGGCCGTGACGTCGAGCGCTATGAGGGCGAGCCGGCGAAGGCCGACATCAGTCATCTCGCGACACGCTACGGAATCGCACCGGAACGCTACGCGGCCGAGGAGCGGGTGACATACGTGGTCGAGGCCGACCGGGTCCTCCACAAGCGGATCCCGGTCATCCGGCTCGCGACCGTAGCGGTCTGACGGCGCCCAGCGGCCACGCCCCGCATCGATGGACATCGCGCTCGGACTATCTGGCAATCCAGGAGCGGTCGCTCGCGCGGCGACAGGTCGGGTGGACCTCTGGGTGGAACGTCGCTCGCGACGAACCGTCACAGTCCGCGCCGGCGATGACCCGCTCCCGGCCGACCAGTCGCGCCTACGTCTCGAGCGTCCGCGATGAGCTCTGGGTGCTCCAGCATCCACGTGCTCCTGGCCGCGACGCTGGCGCTCGGCAGTGTCCGCGACGTTCTCGTCGGTGAGGATCTCGATCAGCCACGGGTCGTCGACCTGGAGCACGAACCCAGCGTCGAGGATCGCCGTGTACTCCTCGCGTAATGCCTCGCTCATCGCCTCAAGAGAGTCAGCCTGGCTGGCGTAGTGCTCGTTGCGGCCGAAGCCGGACGGGCCGGTAGACGGGAGGAAGGCCTCCGTCAATGGGCCCGCCCAACTGGCGTACCCTACGCGCAACA
>JANOIS010000335.1:0-9167 GCA_031407755.1 Chloroflexota bacterium
GGCGGATCTGCCGATCATCGTCCTGTCCGCGATCGATGCCGGCGACTCCAAGGCGGACCTGCTGGAGGAAGTGGCCGAGGACTACGTCACCAAGCCCTACCACTACCCCGAGTTGCGGGCCCGCATCAACCGCGTCCTGCGTCGCCTGGGCGACAAGGTCCCACGCCAGAGCCTGGTGCTCGGGCCGGACCTCACCCTGGACCTCCACCGGCGCGAAGCGACCGTCGGCGGCAACGTCGTCCAGCTGACTCCGACCGAGTCACGCCTGCTGTATGCGCTCGCCGCGAACCTCGGCAACACCGTCGGCACGGAGACCCTGCTGTCGCGCGGCTGGGCAGAAACCGAGGACGCCGACCCGTCCTATGTGTGGGTCACGATGCGGCGTTTGCGCCAGAAGGTGGAGATCGATCCGAACCGGCCGCGCCACGTCCAGACGGTGCGTGGCGTTGGATATCGATTGGTCACGACCGCTGACCCGGCCGCCCCGGACCGGTGATCGAGCCGCGCGACGTGATCGATTCCGGCGGCGACAACGACCCCGGCACGACCCCCGAGCGACCGCCCCGCTTGAGCTTTCGATCGCGCCTGACCATCTCGCTGATCTTCAGCTCCGTCGTGCCGCTGGCCGGGTTCGGCATGGTCGTGCTGATCCTGGAGACGATGCTCGGCGGGCCGGCCACGGACCCCACTGCGGGCCGGCTCCTGCTGTTCGCCATCGCCATCGTGCTCGCCTTCTCGATCCTCGCGTCGTTTGTGCTGGCCAACGAGCTGACCGCTCCCCTGCGATCAGTGGCGGCAGCCGTAGATCGCGTGTCGGCCGGCGACCTGTCCGGCCCCATCCAGGTCGCGGGCGATGACGAGCTGGCGCGTCTGGCGGATAGCCACAATCGACTAGCGGGGGACCTTCAACGGCGCGATCGGGAGCTCGGACGGATCCTCGCGGCGATCGACGGGGTTTCGCCACGCGACAGCGTGAACGCCCTGGTCGAGCGGACGGGTGTGGACGCGACCTCGGCCTTCGCGCTGATCGATGCCATCGTCGTGCTTGGTGACCCGTCGAATCTCGGGGCGGAGGAGGTCGTGCCCGGTGTCTCGCGCCCGCTGCGCGCCGAGATGCGCGCCGGCGGAACGGATATCGGTGTGCTCATCGGCCGATTGCCGGCGACCCGACGCTGGGAGCGCGCCGATCAGGACCTGCTCGAGCTGTTCGCCAACGCCATGGCCGCCGCGATCCGCAACGCCCAGCTGTTCGCCCGGGTGGAGGACCAGAACCGCCAGTTGCTGGAGCTCGATGCCGCCAAGGACGACTTCCTGCGTGGGGTCAGCCACAACCTCCAGACGCCACTGACGAGCATCCGCGCATACGCCGAACAGCTGGATGCGGCGCAGCCAGACCGGCGCCTCGGGATCATCGCCGAACAGACCGAGCGGCTGTCGCGGATGGTCCGCCAGCTGCTGACCGTGACCCGGCTGGAATCGGGGGCCCTCAAGCCGCGTTCCGAGGTCGTGTCGCTGGCCACGCGTGCGCGCAAGGCGTGGGAGGCGCTCGGCGCGGACGACGTCCCGTTCCAGCTCGAGGATGCCGCCGGCGGCTGGCTGGCGATCGCTGACCCGGACCAGCTCGATCAGGTCCTGTGGGCGCTGCTTGACAACGCGGTCAAGTACGGTGCCGGTTCCCCGGTCCGGGCCGCGATCACCGTCGACGAGCCCGTGAGCCGCCTGCACCTGACCATCGCGGATGGCGGACCGGGCGTGGCCGCGGAGGACCGCGACCGGCTGTTCGAGCGCTTTGCCCGAGGCTCGGACCCGGGCCATGACGGCGGCAGCGGGCTTGGCCTGTACGTGTCCCGTGAGCTGTGCCGCGCGATGGGCGGCGACCTTGCCCTGGAGCCAGCCGCCGCCGGCCGCGGCGCGGCCCTGACGATCACGCTCCCAGGTGAACCCGGCGACGAGGGCTGATCCACCCGGCGTCCGGGCCGTTGCGAGACAGCAACGGTACTTATCGGTCAGAACCACAACCCCCCTTGGCGGCGGCCGAAACATGGTCGTATGATGCAGGCCGACCGTCCGGCATCCGCCGGATAACCGCCGGGGACCCATACGATGACTGCTGATCCGCGAGCGCGGCTGCGCGCTCCGCGTCTTCTCGACCGTCCGCGCCGGATGCGCCGCCGAAGAACGCGCGCCCAGGCGCTGGTCGAGTTTGCGCTCGTCCTGCCGGTCTTCCTCTTTCTGGTCGTCATCGCGATCGACTTCGGGCGGCTGTTCTACTCCTACATCCAGATCAGCAACGCCGCGCGCGAAGGCGCCAACTACGGCGCCGGGGCACCGACCGACACGGTCAACATCACCGGTCGCGTGACGGCCGAGAAGAACGCCCAGGGGCAGCGCGGCGAGGCAGCACCCATCGTGACGACGGCCTGCGCCGACCCTTCCGGCTCGACGATCGCCTGTTCCCTTGCCACCGGCGGCGGCGGGGCGGGCAACACGGTCAGCGTCACGGTGCGCGTGCCGTTCACATTCCTGACCCCCCTGGTCAATGGGTTCTTTGGGGGCGGGCTCGATGTGACAAACTCGGCCACGGCGATCGTCCTCGGCTATGTCCCTGGACCGGGCGCCAGCCAGCCACCGGGCTGCTCTTCACCGAGCGCCGCCTTCACGGTGATCGTGTCGTCCGGCACGACGATCTTCGCGAACCCGAATGCGTCGACGCCGAACAGCGGCGTGTGCAACATTTCCGGCTACAACTGGACGTGGGGCGACGGCGAATCGAGCGTGGGCTCCGCGACCGGCGACGGCCACGTGTACGCGAACCCGGGCACGTACACGATCATCCTCGAGGTTACGAACCAGGCTGGTTCGAGTGAGGCGTCGCGTGCGGTCACCGTGCCCTTGCCGGCGCCGACTCCGACGCCCACCCTGGCGCCGACGCCCACCCCGCCGCCAGGCCCCACGCCGACGCCGTCACCCTCCCCCACGCCGACCCCGACGCCGGTCGTCTGTACCACGCCCAATGCCAACTTCACGTGGACCACCACCGGCAACGGGGCCAACAAGATCTATACCTACAGGGATGCGTCGACCGTCGCCAACCCGGCGTCTTGTCCCATCACGGACTGGCTGTGGACGTTCACTGGCCAGGGCGGTCTCCAATCGAACGCGCAGAACCCGGCTCCGGTCAACTACGGCAACAACAGCAATCACCCGGTGACGCTGCAGGTGACCAATGCCTCCGGGTTCAGCACGGTCACGCTCAACACATGAGCAGCGTTTCTCAACCGGGCCTCGCCGGCCGAGAAGGTCGTCCTCGCGGCCAGGGCCTCGTCGAGTTCGCTCTCGTCCTGCCCATCTTCCTGCTCCTCCTGTTCGGCGTCATCGATGGCGGACGCTACGTCTTCGTCAACAGCACGCTCTCCAACGCGGCGCGCGAGGGCGCCCGGCTCGGCTCGGTCGAGGCGTCGTGGAAGGGCAGCGCGGACCCGAGCTGCGGAGCGACCGCCGGGCCAGTCTGTCCGGCTAATAACGCCACGCTCCTCACCGATATCACCGCCGCCGCCAATCGCCAGATGGCGCCATTCGGGACCGTCCAGGACGTGTACCTCAACTGCGTCGCGGCGGGCGGCACACCGCCGACCGGGGCCTGGACGGGCAGCACCTGCGGACCGAATGCCTCGGGAGGCCTCCTATCGGTCCGAGTCATCTACACATGGAATGCCTTGACGCCGATGGTCGCCAACGTCATGGGAACCATCACCTCCACCGCGTCAGCCACCGTCATCATCAACTAGGAGCACTCCATGCTCGCAACGAGAGAATCCCGCCGCGACATCGGTCAGGTCGTCCTGCTGTTCGCCCTGGTGCTATCTGTCATCGTGCTGTCCGTCGGGCTCGTGATCGATGGCGGCAACGCGCTGGCTCAGCGTCGCGGGTCGCAGAACGCGTCCGACTTCGGCGCCCTGGGCGGGGCTCGGGTCATCGCCGAATGGATCGATGGCGACACGACCAACGGCACCGATGCGAACGTCCGTGGCGCCATCAATCTGGCCGTGGCCGCCAACGCTGGCGCACCGATCACCTACGGCGCCCCGGACGGGCCGCGCTACATCGCGGCGAACGGTGGCCTGCTCGGCTATGTCGGCGCCGGGGTGATCCCGGTCGGGGCCGTCGGGGTAAAGGTCGCGTCGCAGCGGAGTTGGCGTCCGTATTTCCTCGGAATCATCGGGGTCAACAGCTGGACGGCCTCCGCGGAGGCGACGGCCAAGGGTGGCTACTCCTTGGCCGGTCCGCCGCCTGGATCGCTGTTTCCGGTCGGCATCTCGACGGCCTTCTTCCAGACCTATCCCTTCTGCTCCGGGCCGGTCAGCACGAACCCGGCCAGTGAGTGCTACCCGCAGAACCTCACGCCCGGCAACACCAACGTTCCCGGTGGGTTCGGCTGGTTGAAATTCGGCTGCGACGGCTACGGCCTTGGCCAGGACCCGCCCGCGAACGCCGGCGGCTGCCAGAACAACATCCCATTCCTCAACGAGGAGATCGGCCCACCCAGCAAGAGTTTTGGGTGCTGCACCGCCGTGGGGCTGCCGGGCAGCCTCGATCGGATCGGCAGCCTTCCGGGCAACAAGGTCAGCGCGGACTGCTCGTACTGGATCGTCAACGAGATCACCGTGACTGTGCCGATCTGGGACGTCGCCGGCGGCACGGGCTCCAACGGCTGGTATCACATCGTGGGCTACGCAGGCTTCCAGATCACCGGCTGCTCGGGGGGCAAGAACGTGGAAGGTGTGTGGCGCAAGGCGTTCTTCACGGGGCCCGTCAGCTCGACCCCGGGTGCGCCCGGCGTGCCACAGGCGCTCGGCGTGCAGCTGGTCAAGTAGCCCCCGCATATCGACTACACCGCTGGGGGCATGGATGAGCGCCGGATGACGACAGGCATCCGGCGCTCATCGACTCTTGGTTACCGCCGGGTCGGCGGCGCTTGATCGGTCAGGCGGGTTCGGGCGAACTCACCGGTGGCGATGCGGGGCTCGAGGTCTGCGGGCGGGTCCAGATGATCCGACGCGGATCGCCCACGATCAGGGCTGCGGCGGCGGCGCCGAGCAGCGGGCCGAACAGCGGGCTGATCCCGATCACGTCGGCCAGCATCGCACCGGCATACCACCCGGCATAGAACCACAGGAACGCGGCGAGGATGCGCTTCTTCATGCCGGTCACTGTGGCGGCCACTTCAGGTGCCCGCCAGTGGCGAATAGGTCCCGGCCAGTACCGCCCGATCGTGCCTGTTGATGCGCCCAGGCACCAGACGCAATGTGACGTGCAAGGTCATTCTGCGAGCCTCCGCTAGTACTTTCGTCCTAGTCCGCCCGGGGGACCTGCATGCGCCAGCCAATCCCGTCACGCCGCAACAGCTCGCGATCGCGCGGCCAGACCACGGTCGAGTTTGCCCTCGTCCTTCCGATCATGATCCTGTTGCTGTTGATAACGATCGACTTTGGCCGGGTGTTCCTGGGCTGGGTGTCGTTGAACAATGCGGCTCGCGTAGGCGCCAATTACGCCGCGAACAATCCGCATGCGACGTGGGGAGCAGACACCGACTACCAGACATTGATGGCTGACAACATGGATGCCACCAACTGCACGCCGAACCCCGATCCTGCCACCGCGCCTGTCTTTGGGGTGACCAAGGATCCAGGGGAACTCGTGAGAGTTAACCTCGACTGCGACTTCACGGTCATAACGCCGATCATCAACGCGTTTTTTGCCGGCGGCACCGTAACCGTCTCATCCACCGCGGCGTTTCCGATCACCTTTGGCTGCCTCGGTTCGTGCTCCGGCGGGCCCCCGGCACCGCCACCGCCGCCACCGGCCAACAATTGTCGGACGGTACCGAACGTCGTGGACCTGTCGGTCGCCGGTGCACGGCTCGCGTGGGCATCCGCCGGTTTCATCGCCTCACAGTTCATACCCGCAACCGGTGATGACGCGCTCACGGTGGCCGGACAGGCGGTCGCCGAGTCCGCTAATACCGAGGGTTGCTCCGGGTCACAGCGTTTCTTCGATTCGACGATGACCGTTTCAACCGCACCGATCGAACCCGTCACGGCCGGGTGCATCACGGTTCCGAACCTCATGGGCGTCACCGTAGCGACGGCACGCACCACGTGGCTTGCGGCCGGATTCTCGGGGGCGTTCCTGCCCGCAACGGGTAGCGATGCTCGTGTAGTCGTCGACCAGGTCACGGATGCGCCGAGCGGTCCAGGTGATTGCCGGCCCCCCGAGACCACGGTCGTGGTTGCCCATGGGTCGGCGTACCCCGCAGCACCTCCACAGCCGTGCAGGGTGCCCAGTTTCGTAAATACCTCGACCGCTACAGCGCCAGCCACGTGGGGCGGGGCCGGGTTTACCGGTTCTCTAACCTTCAGGCCGTCCGGCGGGTTGCCATACACGATCCGGGCGCAGAGCCTGGTTGGCGGAACATTCGTGCAGTGCACGTCGGCGATCGAACTCCGGAAGAGCGCCAGTGGGAACCCATGAGGCGCGAGCAACGAGGTCAATCACTCGTCGAAGTCGCGTTCGTTCTTCCAGTTCTCCTCGCCCTCCTCTTGGGAATCTTTGACTTCGGGCGAGCGATCTACGCCTACAACGCACTGTCCAACGCCTCTCGGGAAGCGGTGCGGCTTGCAATCGTCGATCAGAACGCGACCGCCGTGACGGTGGAGGCACACAAGGCCGCGATCGGCCTCGACGTGGGTAGCGTCAACGTATCGCTCTCGACCGGTTGCCTGAAGATCGGTTGCACTGCGCAAGTGATCGTGGACCACCAGTGGTCAGCAATCACCCCGATCATCGGCTTGATGGTCGGGCCGATCCTCCTCGAATCCACGACCGAAATGCGTATCGAACGCGTGTACACCTCGCCATGAGGGATAGGGAAGCAGCGACGATGTCAACTCGCGAAGCCAGTGCGAATTCACGTGGACAGGCAATCGTGATCTTTGCCGGTGGGCTGATCGCGATTGTCCTTGGTGTCGGCCTGATCATCGATGTCGGGTTCGCCTGGGCCCAGCAACGGAACACGCAGAATGGCGCAGATGCATCCTCGCGCGCCGGCGCGGTCGTCCTCGCTCAGCACCAAGCAGACACGACCGCCCCCAAGACCGGGACCGAAGTCTGGAACGCGATCGCCGCCACAGCTGCCGCGAACGAGGTGGCCGTGGCTGAAGCCCGCTACACCGATTGGCAGGGAAATCCCCTGACAGGGGACCCGGCAGTGACACCGGGCGCTGTCATTCCGGCTGGAGCCGCCGGGGTACGGGTCGATGCGACCCGAGATCAGGGTACGTTTCTGGTTCGCGTGATCGGGCTGAACACCTGGACCGTTCGGCAAACAGCCACCTCTGTCGCAGGGCCCACCACGGGGTGCGTCGACACGCTCCAAGGCTGCAACCTCCTGCCTGTCACCATTCCAGTCACCGTTTTCGCGTGCACGAACAATGGCAGATCACAACCCGTTGACCCACCTCAGGTGTGGGTGGTCGGGCAGCCGATCACGCTGCCGCTATGTGGGGGTAATCCAGGAAGCGTCGGTTGGCTGGATTGGACCCCCCCCAGCGGAGGGACAAGTGAACTTGTTGATGTGATCCTCACCCCACCGAACGTGTCGATTCCGTTGCCGTCCTGGCAATACATCACCGCTACCGGCAATATCAGCGCCGCCACCGTGGAGAATGCCCTCAACACATACGCCGGTGAACCAGTGCAGTTGCCGATCTTCGACAGCACCTGTAACGAGACGCCAGTCAACAACGAGGTGAGCGGCTGCCCGGTGGGCGCCGAGGGCGGTGCCGGCGTTAACCAGTGGTATCACATCACGAAATTCCTCTCGTTCGAGCTCGCAGACCCAAAGGGCGCCTACATCAACGGCGACAACTCGACGGAATGTGGCGTGACGAATGCAAGAGAGTGCCTGAAGGGCGCCTTTATCACCTTTATCACTGAGGGTCCCGTTGGGCCTCCCTGCCCCGCCGGTGGGTGCGAAGCTGGAACAGCGTTCGCGGTCCAGCTAATCCGGTAGGATCGTTTCGTCAAGGTACGAGCCGCGCCGTGAGGCGCGGCTCTTTCGATTCGGGGGTTGGCTGACCATCGGGGCCCCTGGGGTAGGCCATCTGGGCTATGCACGGGCGCAACGATTCAAGGGACGGTGAAAGGCGACTCGTCGAGCATCGGCGAGGTCACCTATCCACGCACCGTCGGGGACCTTGATGCACAACCTTCGAATTCGCGACCGCCACCGGGAACGCCAGCGCGGGCAGAGCTTGCTCGAGTTCGCCCTCGTCGTCCCGATCCTCCTGCTGATCTTCGCGGGAGCGGCGGACCTTGGGCGGATCTTCTACACCTATGTCGCGATCGAGAACGCGGCCAAGGAAGGCGTCCTGTACGGGGCGCAGTTCCCGCTATGCGACGACGCGAGCTCCTTGTGTCCGAGCCCCAACAACGCCGAGTGGCGGGCTCGACAGGAGACGACCAACGTCATCGCGACGGGCGACCTGGCGGTCGACAGCGCGTGCTACGACCGGATCAGCGGAGCCGAACACGTCGACCTTCGCCAGTGCGAGCCCGGTGACCGCTATCAGGTCACGACCACAACTGCGTTCCAGCTCATCACGCCGCTCCTCAGCGATCTCATGGGCAGCAACTTCACCCTGGCCAACACGGCCACGGCGGACGTGATCAACCTCGCCTTCGACCCGACGCCGGGCGTGGGCCCGACCAAACTGGTGCTGGCGACGAATTCTCGCAACGCGGCCGAGATCGTCGCCAACTGCACCGAACCGGATCCCAGCACGTCTGCCGGTTACTACCGCTCGCCTTGCCTCAACGACGCGACGGGCGTCCTGTATCCGATCAAGTTCCGCAGCGGCGACACGATCTTCTACAAGATCTTTGCCCGCAACAACGGCGGAACGAATCTAACAAGCGTCACGATGGACGACTCGCTCGGCTGGCCGGGTGGATGTCCCACGCGCCCGACGACGATGGCCGTGGGCGGGACTGAGTACATCTGCTCCTACTCGCGCGTCGCCCCGACGGGTCCGGGCGCCGCCACGACCATGGACTACACCAACGTCTACACGGTCGATGCGGCCGAGATCCTGGCCACGACCGATGGC
>JANOIS010000353.1:0-6901 GCA_031407755.1 Chloroflexota bacterium
GCCTGGCGGGCGATCCGTAGCGGCAGCGGCGTGCGCCAGCGGGGCGTCAACCGCAGGAGGAGCTCGATCGCCTGCTCGGGATTGGTCCGCCAGCCCGGATGCGCCACGAGGGGGCGGATGCCGGGCCGCGTCCTGACCCACGAGGCGACGATCTCGTCGCCGATCCGCAGCGGACTGGTGGCACCACGCCGGTCCTCGGGCGACGCGCCGGTCGCGAGCAGCGGCCGGTTCGTGACGCCGATGCTCGGTAGGCCCAAACGCGCCCCCAAGTGCAACGCCAGGCCGGCGCGGCGCGGGTGATCGCGGCCGGTCGCGTTCACCACGAGGAGATCCGGCGCCGCCGGCAGGGAGCGCAGCGCAGCCTCCAGCAGCGGGCCCTCGCGCAGGGCGAGCAGGCCGGGTTCGTACCGCGCCTCCGCCAGCCCACGGACGACGCTCGTCGGCTGCTCGCCCTCCGCACCGGCCAGGCAGGCGGCCGCCCTGCCGAGATCTCCAGCGATACCTGGCCCAGTTCGGCCGCGCTCGAAGCACACGAAACACGCTCTCCTCCGGGCAGGGACGCAGCGTGCCGATGCTCGGCATCTGGATCGTCCGGAAGCAGTCGGCCTTGCCCGGCCAGTTCATGCCGTAGCGTTCCTTGCCGATGTCCACCGCCTCACCGAGCGCGAGCTTCAGCCGGTCGAAGTCGAGCCTGCCGCCTTCGGTGCGGATCTCGGGGTACAGGCGCAGCAACTCCTGCACCTTGTCCTCGGCGATGTCCTGCGAGCGCAGGTCGAGTCGTTCGGGCTGGTCGCTCATGTCAACTCCGGGTTCGTCGCGTACCCAATGATCCTCTCGCAGAGCGTCTTCAAGGTCGAAGACGCAGCTCCTCCGTCGTGTGCTGCCGACACCCAGGCCGCGATGAACAGGCCACTCTTCTCCCGGCCCTCTTCATGCGCGTAACGGATACTCACGGGATCCTAGAATCTCGCGTAATCAGCCCGGTCTCCTTGGAGAGTACCGGATGACGGAATGGGCGTTGCGTCGGCATGGCCCAGTACGAACGAATCCCTGGGGGCCGGCCCCCAGGCGTTGGACCGCGAGGGCGCGACCTCTCCGACCGCGACACCAACGATCGCTCACGATACGGACATGGTGTGGATTGCGTGCCCGACCCGATCTGGCCGATCGGTGGGCCATCGTTGTTGGGCGCTCAAGGCCGACTCTGGCCGAGGGCGAGCGCGACCGGGTGTTACCCGGGCAGTTCGAACACCATCACCGTCAGCGTGAGGTGTCGCTGCGGGTCATCGCGATGGCTCAGGACGAACCGGAAAGACGTCTCGTCGCCGAACGAGACCTCCCGGACGAAGTTGTCGTGTTGGGCGACAGTCGGCGCGACCTTCTCGAGCACAGTTGAGAGCGCGCGCCCGCGGTTGAACAGCAGGATGGCTGTCTTGGTGTCTCGCCAGCTCGTGTACCCGAGCAGCTGGTCGATCGTCTTGGTGAGGACCTGAGGCCCGCCCCAGAACTTGCACTCCGCGAGGGTCGGCGCACCGACCTATCCTGGGGCACGCCGCCTGCTCGTGTGTGCCGACGCCGGCGGGTCCAACGGCTACCGGGTCCGACTGTGGAAGCTCGAGCTCGCGGGACTGGCGACCGAGATCGGGCTGCCGATCATGGTCGGCCACTTCCCGCCGGGCACCTCCAGGTGGAACAAGATCGAGCACCGCCTGTTCTCCGCGATCACCGGCAACTGGCGCGGCCGGCCACTCACCAGCCACGAGGTCGTGGTCGAGCTGATCGGCGCGACCACCACCCGCACCGGACTGACCGTGCACGCCGAGGTCGACACCAACACCTACCCGCGCGGCCTCAAGGTCAGCGACGCGGAGATGGAGGCGATCCGCCCGCAGATCGAGCCGGACCAGTTCCACGGCGAGTGGAACTACACCCTGCGACCGCGCACCACGGGCGTGTGACCGACTCGCCCACGTTATTCGTGCGCGGTCCCTAACCGCGCAACGTGATGTCCGCTCGCGTTCCGCCGGGCGCCACAGCCGAGGCACGAAGCGACGGACCCAGGACCAGCAGCCGCGGTCGGATACGCTCCGGACCATATGGACTGGCGACCCCCGATCCCCACCGCGATCTTCCTCGACACGTCGATCGTCTTGTACCTTGAGGACTTCGGCGAGCACATTTTCGATGGTGCGCCGCTGGAGAAGCCACTTCCCGACCAGCAGCAGCGCCAGCTCACAGCCCTCCGCGTGCTCATGGCGCTTGTCGATCGCGCCGGCCTCGCCCTCGCAGTGTCGCCTGAGGTGATCCGCGAGGCAGGCGCCGGTCAATACGTACGGGAACTGGCGACGTACTGGGATGAGAAGCGTCGTGAATGGGGCATCGAGGAGCGCGGCCTCGCACCGATGACGGTCGTTGCGACTCTGCCGCCGAAGGACCAACTGGTGCTGGCACAAGCCTTTCGATCCGGGTGCCAGGCGATCCTGACCAACGACATCCGGTGGACGAAGCCGAAGCATCGCCGCACGATCGCGGCACTCGGGATGAAGGTGTACACGCCAGAGGAGCTGCTCGAGTAGATCCGCCCGTGGCTAGCGCTCTGGCTGTAGGCGAGGCCACCCCGCGAACGACTCAGCTCGTGGCGCTCGCACAAGTCGGTCGGCCCGCATCAGAGCGCTCACGAGGCGGGCGACGCGATTGGGCCCCGGGCTTGGCTGCTCAAGCTCTCGCGATGTCTGCCCAGAACGCGGCCATCTCCGGCTCAACTTGTGCGATCACACGGGCCATCCGAGCATTCAGCACTCCCCGCTTCCTCATCCCAGGCAGACCCAGGAGCGTTAGAGCCGTCTTCGGGTACGTGTACCGCTTGGCGACAAGGCGGTCCTTGATGAAGGTCTCCAGCAGTTCTGCTCCGTGGAGCGCCTCGACCGCCTCGTCCATCGTCGGCGGATACCCAGTGTGGATCACCTTGTGACGAATCCCGCGAGCCGATTGCTCCCAATGACCGAGCGCGGTACCCGGTTCCTCGTGATCCCATCGGCCCCCAAGGCGCGACGCGTACTGGCTACGCAGTCGGCTGACAAAGCCGACTCGAGGATCGTTGAACAGCGCCGCGATGTCTGCGATGTCTCCCTCTTCGATCATGAGTCCGCGAAGCAGGGTGTTGAGTAGGACCTCGCCACTCGCGGCCGCCATGAGGACCGCCACGATGTAGTCCCCCGCGTTCAGAGCGGCGCTGGCCCGCCTGGCCAGTCGCAAGTACGTGAGGAACGGCTGTCCTTGTCGGGCAGCTGACAGAAAGACAATCGTGCGTGACAGCGTCTCCTCATCGAAGGGACCCCCGGGCGCGTCAACGTTCCAGTTGAGGAAGTACAACGCTGGCCGGAGGTCGAATGCTGTCTCGTCAACCGGCCGCGTGGCCATGATCGCGATGGGGCCCAGGCGCTCCCGTGGCACCGGAGCGAGATCGCGGTCACCAGCTGCCCCGGCGAGCGCCTCGATGACCTCGTTCATCGCCGTCAGTGCTCGGTCGAAGCAGACGGTACCGATCGGCCGCGATGGGTCATCGTCACCGGTGCGCGCGCCCTGCGTGACTGCTTCGATCACCGTTTCGTAGTTCTCGTGCCCGAGGTCCGGCGGTATCTCGCTGCTATCTGATCCGCCAGCCTCAAAGCCGGGAAAGAGGTCCTTGGCCACGGTGAAGACACCGTCGAAATGTGGCGGGCGAGTCTCCCGCTTGACCTGCCACGCGCGCAACTGCACGAAGGGCACGGCATGTTCTTCACGTAGCCCTCGCCGGGCACCGCAACGTGGAACACCTCCTCGTCCCAGGACGCGTCGAGTTCACCGCTCATCTCGAGTGCCCAGAAGTGGAGGTGCGGCACGGGGGCCCGGACGGGCAGGCGAAAGATGAAGGTCACTAGGCGGCGACGATCATCTGGGAAGAGCAAGGCGTCCTCATCGCCGAGGTCCAGCCCTGAATCACGTTGCGACATGTGCTGATCGTAGGACCAAGGGGTCTGGGTGCGCTCAATCGCAGCCCCGGGCTCGTTCGCGCCGCGAACTGGGTAGGCGGCATCTGAGCGCGCATCGTGAATCCTCGAGTCGACGCCCCCGCAACGCGTCGCCGCGTCGATCCCGGCTCCGGCCAGCCAGAGGAGCGACACGGGCGCCCGGGCCGAGAAATGGCTATCCGTGCCCCGGGTCCGCGCCCGCCTGCCGAGCTCAATGGTCTGAGCCAACGGCTGGCCTCCAGGCGCTGCGACCCGCACCGCGCAGTCACGAGTGTTCCCGAGACCATGTGGTCACGTGCTCCTCGAACGGCGATGGCGCGACCTTGGTTGCCGGGGACGGCCTCGGCGCCTGGCGGCTATGGGGGGACCTGAGTCGCGAGATCAACCCCATGACCGCTTCGCTGAGCGAGTCGACGGGCTTGTCCCCCGCGCCCACCTCGGCTGCGGAGGAAAGCTCACTCGGGCTCGATTACGAGGATCTCAGCCACCTCACTTCGTAGCGACGATCGGCAGGATGGGATGTCCTCCACCGGGCGCTCTTCGAGCACTTGCGAGCCGCGAATGACGCCGCGGCAGCCGACGAGTCTGGGGGCGACCCAGGTTCAAATGCGTCAGGTCACAACGGCGTGGGCGCGAAGCCAATTCACCATTGCGACCGTCACCGCACGGCTCAGGCGATCCATCGGCTCGCGCTCGTTGGTTGCAAAGGCCAGCATCCCGCTTCCGAACGGCGAATCGTGATGAAGGAGCGTCCCTCCATGCACGAGTCCGGACCGAACCGAGTAGAGCCCGTCGATCTCGCTTCGGCTGCCAGTCCCCGGTGCGTACCTCCCAAGAAAGTCCTTGAACCTGGCGGTCGGTCGCTGGTTCTTGTCGCGCCCACACTCGGAGCATAGGTCGGGCGGTTCTTTCTCATGCGTCAGAGTCTCGATAGCGGCGACCTGGGCGATGTACCAAGCGGACATGTGACTTCCCCAGAGGTCGCGCGACGCGGTCACCCACTGACCAGCCCGGAGAAACTTGTCGCGATGTGCGGGGTCGAGCGCCAGGAACCGGCGGACGTCACTCTCGAACGAGTCCGGGAGCGTGAGTGTTTCGTGGACGGATACGCCGAGTCGAGCGTAGTAGTCGCCTTCGGGCCGGATTCCAATTCCAGGACCCGCCGGCACCGTAAAGCCGTCGGCCGGTGGCGTCCAATCCGGGATGCTGTAGCCCTCCTGACCCCACCTGACCTCCGGTTGTGCGCCGACGACGTTGCGATCGACGGAAAGAAACCAGGACTGCCGCGATCGAGAGTACGTCGCGAACTGGTCGAGCAGGACCGCATTGAGGAACCAGATCCATCGAGCAAGGGCACGTCCGGTCCGACCTGCCGTGATGAACCCGTCTGAACTCGCGGAAACAGGTAACTCGATGACGAGCGGGTGATCGCCGATGAACGCCGGCGGACGCGGAGCCTGCGGCGGAGCGGCGATCAGCCGGAACGCGTCCTCTGGGGCGGCGAAGTGGCCGACAACGGGAACGCTGCAAAAGACAACCGCTCTTGCTACGACGGGAGCCTGATCGTCGATGAGCTTCTCGCGAACCTCACGTGCCAGGTCGTTGGCCTCGGGCTCCGGCAGGCCAGGGCCAAACTCGAGCTCGACGATCGCGTCGTTGTCGACGCGAAGGCGCACCCGGAAGTCCTTCGCCCCAGGAAGGAGCACTCCTCCTTCCCGATCGCCTTCGGCTCCGCCAAAGTGCGAACTCAGGACGGAAAGCAACTCGTCCGGATCGACCCGGTCGGCATAGAGGCGACGGAAGTCCAGATCACCCACTGGCAGAATCTAGCCCATCACCGCTCCTGGTCTTACTTCGTCGCGACAAGTCCGACCAGGATCCCGGCATCGTGTTGCTCTTTCAGGTCACCTGAGTGAGTGATGGGGGCCGTCCACTCAGCTCACCGAGGTGCCGTCGATGAATCCCCAGCTCCTTCCAGCCACCGCTCGCGACGACGTCCTGGCCTGGCAGCAGACGGTCGTCGCCTTCTTGGCCGAGAAGGAGCGCCGCTCGGGCTCTCGCCGGACGGTCGAGGGCTACGCCCGGATGCTCTGGCCGTTCCTCACCAGGGTGGGATCGTCGGCGACCGTCGGCGCCCGGATCGCCTCACGCCCTCCCTCGTCGCTCGATCAGGGCGCGGCGATCGTGTCGCGCCCCAGGTACGGCCGGAGGACATCCGGCACGGTCACCGAGCCGTCCGGCTGCTGGTAGGTCTCGAGCAACGCGGCGACGATCCGGGCGAGCGCCAGACCGGAGCCGTTGAGGGTGTGGACCAGCTCCGCCTTCGCGCCAGGTTCGGGTCGGTAGCGGATCGCCATCCGGCGTGCCTGGAAGTCGCCAAAGTTGGAGCACGAGCTGACCTCCAGCCAGCGCTCGACGCCGGGCGCCCATACCTCGAGGTCGTACTTGCGAGCCTGGGTGAAGCCCATATCCCGGGTCGCCATCAGCAGCACGCGATAGGCCAGGCCGAGCCGCTGGAGGAGGATCTCCGCGCGCTCGGTCATCCATTCGAGCGCGGCACGCGACTCCTCCGGCCGCTCGAAGAGGACCATCTCGACCTTGTCGAACTGGTGGACGCGCAGGATGCCGCGGGTGTCCTTGCCGGCCGCCCCGGCCTCGCGGCGGAAGCACGGGGTGTACGCGGCGTAGCGGATCGGGAGCTGGTCCGCATCCAGGATCTCGTCGCGGTGGAGGTTGGTGACCGGGACCTCGGCGGTCGGGACCAGGTAGAGCTCGTCGCGGGTGACGACGTACATCTGGTCTTCCTTGTCCGGGATCTGGCCGGTCCCGCGCGCCGAATCGGCGTTGACCACGGCCGGCGGCCAGATCTCGGTCATCCCGTTCTCGCGGGT
>JANOIS010000398.1:0-1942 GCA_031407755.1 Chloroflexota bacterium
CCGTGAGCGGTTCCTGGCGAGCCATCAGATAGGCCTGGACCCGGGCGATGGCTGGGGTCACGCCCCACGCCGCACCCATCTCGCCCCACGCGGTGGCGAGATCCAGCCGGATCGACTCGGCCGTCACGCTCGGGCTCGGGCTCGGGCTGGCGCCATCGGTCGCTGCGGGACCGATGGATTCGTGCCCCTTGACAGTAGCTAGTTTCAGGTCCATAACTTGCTATGCGAGAGTAGCACGGAAGGTACGGCATCAACATCACCGAACGGCAGGCACTGGGTTCCCGACAACAACCGACGGCACGGCTCGGCGCACTGGCGGGCATCGCTCCAAGCCTGATGTTCGCCGTGGCGTTGACCGTGCCGCGACGACCGTGAACGCCAACCGCCGCCGCCTCGGATTCGTCCTGTCAGCGATGATCGGGGGGCTGGCCATCACGATCGCCGCGCTACCTTTGATCCAGGCCGGCGGTTGGTCGGGCAGCCTCGACGGTCCAGCGATCGTCCCGCGCCCCTTCGTCATCGCGACGCTCCTCGGCCTTCCGGCAGGCTTGGCCGCTATCGCCGCGCTCCGCGAATCTCGTCCGATGTTCATCGCGGCTGGTGTGGTCTGCCTGCTCCAGTCGGTCGTTGCGTTCAGCGGTGTCACGCTCGGCTTCGTCATCCCCGGGATTCTGCTCGTCGCGGTCGGCCTCGAACGTTTGCCGACAACGTCGGCAAGGCCGGCGAGCGGGCGGCGGGCATGGGTCGCCGGTGTGCTCGTCGTGAGTCTTGCGATCGCCGCCTGGATCGTCCCATTCGCGACCGGCGAGACCGTGTGCTGGATCGCGCGAGCAGGTCCGGACGGCAATCCCGCGTACACACGCATCCCGGAGAGCAACACCTTGACCGTCGGGGTCGGCGACCTCGCCAGCGGCTGCGACGGTGGCACCTTCACGCTGGAGGGGCTCATGGTCGGGGGCGTGCTGGCGATCGGCGCCCTCGCCATGGCCGCACTCGCCGCCAGCCGGCCGATTCATCCGGCCGGATCGATCACCGACGGCCTCTAGCCGCGACGGTCGATCTCGTCACGCAGGGCAGCGAGGTGCTCGATGGCGAGCAGGTCCTTTGGTCGACCGGCGGCGCGCTTCATCGCGATGACGTCGTCGAGGCTTGCCATCATGACCGGAAGGCGGTCGTACTCGAAGTGGATGGCTCGGGACGCCAGCGTCGCAAAGTCCAAACCGGGATCTGGGCGCGCCAGGAGATCCAGATCCCCAAAGCGCGTCCGAAGCGTGAACACGTCACCCGCTCGGAGTGCCCTCGCATCGACAGGGGCGACGACACCGTCAGGCATCCCGCGGCGCACCGCCATGAGGTCGGCCAGGACCTCGCCCAGACGCTCCAGGTTGTCGCGGTCCAGGTCGAAGCAGATATCGAGGTCTTCGGTGATGAGTGGAGATCCGTGGGCTTGCGCGGCCAGCCCACCGATGACGACGAACCGAACACGGCCTCCGACCAATGCGCGCAACAGACTGCCGGCGGAGAACGCGGCGTGTTCGCTCACTCGGCGACTCGCCGCAGCTTTGATCGAAACTCGACATGCTCGCGATCGATGTCGATCGCCCGAGCGAGCCGCTCTGTGGGAGTGAGCTTCAGGAGCTCACGGATCTGGGTCCGGTCGATGCCGATGCCGAGACGCGGCTCCACCTCCAGGCCGTAGCCGCAGCCCTCCAGCAGTCGATCAAGGGTGCCGACGCGCGGGTCCACCCGGCCGCGCTCGATGCGGGCGATCGTCTCCTGTGGGATGCCGGTCCTTGCGGCGAGGGCGCGCTGGGTCAGCTTCGCCCGACTCCGTGCGTAGCGGAGCATCCTGCCTGACATCGACATCGGTCGCCTCCTGATGACGTTCGCATCATCAACCCGGTGCCCGGAACGGTCAAGGGGCGGGCAGGACGTCCACGGC
>JANOIS010000402.1:0-21880 GCA_031407755.1 Chloroflexota bacterium
GCATCGAGGACAGGCCGGCGGCGGACCAGGTGGGGTTGATGCGGCCTATGTGCATCGGGCGGCGAGGTTGGCGGCCGATCGAGTCGGTTGTGCATCAGCGGGTCTGGCCGGACCGTGGGGTGGGGTCGGTGGCGGGCCCTACTCGAGCAGGGCGTACGCGCGCAGGGTCAGGAACTCGGCGAAGTCGTCGTCGAGGACGAGATGGTCGAGGAGATCGACGGCTTCGTCGAGGCGGCCGTCGCCGGCGGTACGGAGGCGGGCCACTTCCTCGTCACGCAGTTTCTCGTAGTGCTCGACGCTCAGCAGGCCGCGGGTCCGCCACAGCCACAGCTGTGAGCGGCTGATCTCCGCGGTCGCGGCATCCTCCATGAGGTTGTCGATGGCGGCGGCGCCCACGCCGCGCAGCCAGGAGTCGAGATAGGCCAGCGCCACCCGCACGTTGGCGCGGATCCCGGCCTCGGTGACGTCACCGCCGGCCACGGTCAGATCGATCAGCTGCGCGGACGAGACGACGACGTCGTCGCGGAGTCGATGCTTCTGGTGGGGCGAACTGCCCAGCACTCGATCGAAGATCTCGGTGGCGATCGGCACGAGGTCCGGGTGGGCGACCCAGGTCCCATCGAAGCCGTCACGGCTCTCGCGCTCCTTGTCCTCCCGGACGCGTGTCAGCGCCTTCTCGGTGACCTCGGGATCGCGCCGGTTGGGGATGAAGGCGGCCATCCCGCCGATGGCATGGGCACCGCGGCGGTGGCAGGTCGCCACCAGCAGTTCCGTGTAGGCGCGCATGAACGGCACGGTCATCGACAACTGCGACCTATCCGGCGAGGCCAGCGTCGGCGAGGTCCGGAACTTCTTGATCGCGCTGAACAGGTAGTCCCAGCGTCCCGCGTTGAGGCCCGCGGCATGCTCGCGCAGCTCGTGCAGGATCTCGTCCATCTCGAAGGCGGCCGTGATCGTCTCGATCAGGACCGTCGCCCGCACGGATCCGCGAGGGACGCCGAGGGACGCCTGGGCATGGAGGAACACATCGTTCCACAGCCGCGCCTCGTGGTGCGACTCGAGCTTGGGAAGATACAGGTACGGCCCGGAACCGCGGGCCACGCGCTCGGCCGCGTTGTGAAAAAGGTACAGCCCGGCATCGAACAGTGACGCCGACACCGGCGCGCCATCGACCATGACGTGCGACTCGATCAGGTGCCAACCGCGGGGTCGCACCACAAGCTGCGCGACGTGATCGCCGAGGCGGTACGTCTTGCCCTCGGGCGACTCGAAGGTGAGCGTCCCGCGGACCGCGTCCATAAGGGCCGCCTGCCCGCCAACGACGTTCGCCCAGGTCGGCGACAGGGCATCCTCGAGGTCGGCCATGAACACCCGCGCCCCGGAATTGAGGGCGTTGATCATCATCTTGGCTTCGGCCGGTCCGGTGATCTCGACCCGTCGATCGTCGAAGTCGGCGGGGGCCGGGGCGACGGTCCAGTCGCTCTCGCGGACCTCGCGCGTACCAGCCAGGAAATCGAGCCGCTCGCCCGCATCGATGGCGGCCTGACGTTCGCGGCGGCGCTGCAGCAGATCGATCCGGTGCCGACCGAACCGGCGCTGCAGGTCGGCGACGAACGCGAGCGCCTCATCCGTGAGCACACGCTCGGACCCAGGGACCGACGACCCCGTCACGACCACACCGTCGGTCGGCATCACGACACCTCGCTGCGACGGACCGTGGCCTCGATGAGGCCGTACGGCTCGGTCGTGCCAATGTAGACCTGCTTGTCGTTGGCGATCCCGAACGGTGCGAGATCGACCGTCCAGTGGTGGAGGTTTGGCAGGACCATCCGAACCTCATCGAGTTCCTCGTGGCGCTCGAGCATCGCCCTGGCCATGATCCAGATGGAGGTTTGGACGCTCGGGCTGTCGTGGTCCGCGAACACCTCCAGCAGGGTGGTCCGGACGGCGGCCCAGACGGCGTCGAAATCGATGTCAGGGGCGCCATAGCGCCAGATGGCGGTGATCTTCGTGGCCATCAACCGGTCGTCGGTCTCCGGCAGGGTGGTGAATCGATCGCGCGGGAAGCCGGAGAAGCCGGATCGGGTCGTTTTCATCACGACGAGATCCTCGATCCCTGCCTCGACCACGATCGCGTCTCGGCCGGCCGCGACCGTCGTCACGCGCGTGCCCTCCGAGGCGCGCACGAACGCGTCCGGCGCGGGCGCCCCGGCCACCTCGATCGGGTGCCAGGCGTGTTCGCGAACGTTGACGATCGCCCGATCGACCTGCTCATTGCCCAGGAAATGCGTGGCCAGGGCCGTCGCGTAGGCCTCGACGGATCCGGTCAGGTGCGTGGCCGCGAAGGCGTAGGCCGTGTTCTTCATCGTGTCCGTGGCCACGACCAGGGCATTGTCCCCATCGGTATGGGCAGCGATGAAGTCACCCTCGAGGGCGACCGCCACGGTCAGGTCGCGCACCGAGTGTGGGCTCGTGTCCCGGCCGACACGAACGATCCGGATGGCGGCCTTGCCGTAGCGGTTGGCGGCGAGTTCGATCATGGATCGATGCCGGAGAGCTTGGCATGGCGGTTCATCGCGATATCGATGATGGCATCGATGGCTCGGTGGCGCTCGTCGTCACGGTCGGCGTCCAGCGCGGCGGCGAAATCGGGAAGCAGCGCCTCACGCGATCGACCCGCGACGAATACGCAGTAGCGAAAGCCGAAGCGGGCCTCGTACGCGTCGTTGAGGCGCTCCAGTTCCGTCGCGACGTCGACGGGCGTGCCGGTACCCCGGTCGTACCCTTGTTCCACGAAACTCATCGCCGACATGGACCCGGGTGGCGCGCCGAGGCGTGGATGCGCGTCGATGAGCTCGATCTGTTCGTCGTCCGGCATCGCGTGGGCAACCGTGCGGGCGGTCCTGAACAGGTCGGCGTCCGTGGCGAACGGGCCCGACGCCTCCAGGCGGGCGAGGAACCGGGGCGCCCCTTCGAACAGCGCGGCGAGGGTCGCCGGGTCCGCGTCGGGCCCGGTCACCAGCCACCCGCCTCACGGACGAATCGATGGAGAATGCGTGCTGCCACGAGACGGCGGTACGCGGCCGTGGAGCGCACGTCGTCGATCGGTGTCAGCTCGCGGGCCAGGGTCTCCGCCGCGCGATCGGCCGTTTCGGGGGTCGGCGGGCGGCCCTCCAGGGCGACTTCGGTCGCCGTGGCACGGATCGGGGTCGCGGCCACGGACCCGAGGGCCACGCGGACGTCGCGCCATGGCCCGTGCGGATCGCCCTTGCCGGCGCGCCAGGCGAGCGACATGACGACCTTGCTGATCGATTGCGCCCGGCGCGTGCCGACCTTGCGGAAGCGCATCTCGCGGTCGGGGGCGAGGGGGATCCGGATGCGCAGGACGAGCTCGTCCGAGGCGAGAACCGTTCGCCGGTACCCGGTCCAGAACCCGGCGGCCGGTACCTCACGCTCACCTCGTTCCGACCCAAGGACGAATACGGCATCCGCCGCCAGCAGCACCGGCAGTGTGTCACCGGCCGGCGAAGCATTCGCGATGTTGCCCCCGAGCGTGCCCCGGTTCTGGATCTGGGCCGCCCCGATCGTGGCGGCCGCCGCGACGAGCGCCGGAATGTGTTCGTGGCACAGGGCGGAGCGGCGGATATCCGTGTACGTGGTCAGGGCCCCGAGGACGAGCGTCCCGCCACCGACGGCGATCCCCCGAAGGGCATCGATAGCCCACAGGTTCAGAAGACTCGCCGGCGGCTCCCCGAGCTCACCGGTCAGGGCGACCATCAGGTCCGTGCCGCCCGCGATGGGTCGCGCCGGCGTCTCGGGCGGGGCCGCGGCCAGTGCGGCGTAGGCCTCCTTGAGACTGCTGGGGCTGACGACCGGCGGTTCGACAGGCATCGTCGGCGGGCCTACCCGCGCTTCCCGCGGCGACGGCCGGCGATCACCAGGATGAGGGCGGCGATGATCCCGAAGCCGGCCGCGATCTGGCCCGGCGTGAACGAGATGGCGAGTCCGAGGGCACTCGCAACAGCCGGGGGCGTGGCTTCGGGGGGCGTGGCTTCGGGGGGCGTGGCCGGCGGTCGCTGGCCGTTGGTCGGGACAGGGATCCGTTCGTCGTCCGAGTTCATCGGCCACCTCCAGCCACCAGGGCGATCGCGTCGACGATCTTGGTGTACCCCGTGCATCGACATAGATTGCCCGCGATCGCCTGGCGGATGTCGTCCTCATCCGGGCCCCCGCCGGCATCCAGGTAGGCCCGCGCGGCCATGAGCATGCCCGGCGTGCAGATGCCGCACTGGGCGCCGCCGGTCAACAGGAACGCAGCCTGAAGCGGATCCAGGGCCACGGGTTCACCGGCATCGGACGCCGGGGCCGCCAGACCTTCCACCGTCCGGATGTCCGACCCACCGACCTGGCAGACCGGGACCAGGCACGAGTCCACGGGATCGCCATCGATGAGGACCGTGCACGCCCCGCATTCGCCCTCGCCACAGCCCTCCTTCGTGCCGGTCAGCGCGAGGTCCTCGCGCAGGACATCGAGCAGCCGGCGCATGCCGGGCACGTCCACCGCAGCGGGCGAGCCATTGACCATGAACTGGTACATGGTCACGAGCCGATCTCCCGCGCCGGCTCGGATGCTGCGGGCCGGAGACCGGCGAGGTCCGGACGGCCGGCCAGCGCCGCCATGATCCGTTCCGGACTGGCCGGCAGGTCGTTCACCCACACCCCGGTGGCATCCGCGATAGCCGCGATCACGGCCGGCGCCCCGACGTCCATCGGCAACTCTCCGACCCCCTTGGCGCCGTGGGGCGCGGCCGCGAACGGGGCCTCCACGAGAATCGTCGAGATGCGCGGCGCGTCAAGGGCCGTGGGGATGATGTAGGTGGCCAATCGATCGTTGAGGTAGCGGCCGTCGCGCAGCTTTATCTCCTCGATCGTGGCGTAGCCGATGGCCTGGAGCGTGCCGCCCTCGACCTGGCCTTCCGCCAGGACCCGGTGGATGACGTGCCCGATGTCGTCGGCCGCGACCACGTCCCGCACATGGACCTCGCCGGTATCGAGATCCACCTCGACGCGCGCCACGCAGGCCGCCCAGCCAAAGACCGGATAGGCATCGCCGCGGTACAGGTCGTCGTCGAAGGTCACGCTGTCCGGATAGGGCTCGAAGCGTTGATCGATGCGGGTCGGGCCGTGGTCACGGGCGTAATCGGCGGCGGTGTCGGCGAACGATCCTCCGGTCGCGGTCTCCACCTGGTCGCGCAGACGACGTGCCGCCTTGATCAGCAGCCCCCCGACGACCATCGCGGTCCGCGACGCGACCGTGGGCCCGCTGTCCGGAACGTGGGCGGTGTCCTGAGGCGCCACCTCGACGGCTTCATCCGGGATGCCCAGAACCTCGCCGACGAGCTGCGGAAAGATCGTCTTCGTTCCCTGCCCCATCTCGGTCGCGGCGGTCAGGACGCACACCTGGCCGTCCGCGCTGAGCTCGATGGACACGACCGAAGCGAGCTTGATCTCGCCCGAACCCGTGAACCCGGCACCGTGCCATGCAAGGGCCAGGCCGATACCGCTCGCGGTCCGCTCGCGCTCCGTGCGCAGGGCCGCTCCGGGCACGGATCCTGAGCCCGCGCGCCGCCGCCGCGCGTCATCGGTCCGGCCACGCAACCTCGTGAACTCCGATGCTTCAGCGGCCCGCTCAAGGACCTCCTCGGCGGCCACGCTGTCGCGCAGGACCTGGCCGGTCGGCGTCGTGTCACCCGGCTGGTACACGTTGCGCCGGCGGATCTCGAGCGGCGAGACGCCCAGCTGCTCCGCGATCCGGTTGAGCTGGGTCTCGGCCGCGAACTCGGTCTGCGGCGCCCCGAATCCGCGAAACGCGCCATTGGGCGGCGTGTTGGTGCGGGCCGCGCGCGCCCGGATCCGGACGTTGGGGCAGCGGTATGGGCCACCGGCGTGGAGGGCTCCGCGCGACAGCACGACGGGGGTCAAGGTGCAATACGCCCCGCCGTCCATGACGATCTCGATGTCCTGGGCCACGAGGCGCCCATCGGCGCTGAACCCGGTCCGGTGGCGGACGATGGCCGGGTGGCGCTTGGTGGTCGCGGCGATGTCCTCGTGGCGGTCGTAGATCATCCGCACGGGCTTCTGGGCCTTCAGCGCGAGCAGCGCCGCGTGGAGTCCGATGACGCTCGGGAACTCCTCCTTGCCACCGAACCCGCCGCCGGTCTCGGCCTGGATGACGCGGGCCTCGCCATCACCGAGCCCCAGGCCGCGCTTCAGGGCGCTGTGGAGGTAGTACGGACACTGCAGCGAGCCGGTGACGGTGACGCCGCCACCATCCGTGGGCACGGCGATCATCGCGTTGTTCTCGATGTACAGCTGCTCCTGGTGGCCGACGCGATACTCGCCCTCGAGGACGACGTCGGCGCCGGCAAGGGCCGCTTCGATGTCTGCGCCCGCCTCGATCGTGTACTGCGCGAAGGTGTGCTCCGACGCCTCGGGGTCGAATACTCCCGGTAGCTTCGTTGTGCGGGCACGAGCTCGCTGGCGCGCCTCGCGCAGGGTTGCCCGGTCCGGGGCGGCCAGCAGGGCCAGGGGCTCCGCGTGGTGCATGATCTCGCCACCGACCGGCACGAGGATCGGCTGGTCGCTCTTGATCGATTCCACCACGTTGTCACCTGGGATATCGGCCGCGGTGACGACCACGACCTTCGACCAGTCGAAGGCAGGATCGAGGTCGAGCGCGTCGAAGATGGCGTGCGCATCGGTCGAGCGGATGGTGGCGCCGTACCAGGCCCCGGGAACGACGATATCGTCCGTGTACAGGGCGGTTCCGGTGAGTTTGGCCGGACCTTCACGACGGTACGGGACGGCCGATCGTGCGCCTCCCAGGCTGGTCCGGGCAGGTGCAACGATGACCGGGGCGACGGGTCCCTGGGTCCGAGGCGTCATGGCTCGTGACGTTACCATCCGCTCAGGCCCTACGCGCGGACCTCCGTGAAGCCAGCTGCCGTGAAGTCGTCATCGAATGCGAGCGCCTCACGGAATCGATTCGCCCGCATCACGGCGAAACTGGTCGCGTCCACGAACGAGTAGCTTCGTTCGTCGCGCCGTCGCAGCCATGCCCAGGCTTCGCGCTCCTGATCGGCCGTCACGACGTCGACCACGAGCCTGGACGACCGCTCGACAAGGTCGAGGAGCTGTACCGCGACGGCGTGTCCGAGCCTCCGACGGGTGAAGGTCCAGGTCTCGCCGAGGACGTGGTTGGAGGTCATCAGCGCCGACCGATCTGCGCCCCAGATCCGGACCGCCATCTGGTGGTTGCGGTCGTCCCGCATCCGGAGCGCCACGAGAAACGACGTGTCGACGAATCTCACCGACCGTACACGACGTCGTCGATATCGCCGACCTCCCCGGCCGATCCACCGATCCACGCGTCGAAGGCATCCCCGCCGGAGGTGGCGTCATCCGGCAGCAACTCCCGGCGGACCGCGTCGCGGATGATGGCCGCCTTCGAGCGGTGCTCGCGCCGGGCGCGAAGGTCGAGGGCCACGCCGAGATCCTCATCGAGATAGATCTGCAATCGCTTCATGCCATGAGCCTACACCACTAGAGGTGATGTATACACCTAATCGCGCCCGAGACGGATCCCCCGGCCGGGCGTGGCGCCGGTGTGGATGCCTTCGTGCACGACGAGCGCCCCATTGATGATGACGTGCTCGATCCCGGTCGGGAACTGGCGAGGCTCGTCGTAGGTGGCGTTCGAGCGGACGGTCAAAGGATCGAAGACCACGAGGTCCGCGAAGTTGCCGTCGCGGATCGTGCCCCGCTCCCGAAGACCGAGTCGAGCGGCGGCCGCGCCGGTCATCTTGCGGATCGCCTCCTCCAGGCTGAGCAGCTTCTCGTCGCGCACGAACTGGCCGAGGATCCGCGGGAAACTGCCGTATGTCCGCGGGCTGGGTTTTGCGCCGATGAACGTCGAGTCCGTGCCGATCATCCCGACCGGATGGGTGATGAACGAACGCAGCGTCTCCGACCACGGCCCGCTCGTCACCTGGTTCACGCCGAGGTCCTCGGCAATCAACAGGTCACAGATGACATCGACAGCGTCATGTCCGGTGTCGCGCATCACATCGGCGACGGTGTGGCTCTCCCAGCGCAGCAGGTCGGGGCGACGGAAGGCCCCCAGGCGAACGTCTTCCCAGCCCGCAGGACCGGTGTAGGCCGGACCCATCTCGCGGCGCAATCGGTCGCGGGCGGCACGGTCCGCGAGGCGGGTCTTGAGCGGCGCCGGGCCACCCGCCTGGATCCACGGCGGGAGCTGGATGAGGAGTCGGGTACTGGCCCACTCCGAGGGGTACGTGTCGAAGGTGACGTCGAGACCCTCGGCGCGGGCGTCGTCGATCAGCGCCAGGAGGGGCTCCGGCCCGCCCGGGTGGGTCTGGCGGTGGTAGAAATGGGTGATGTGGCTGGGCGCGTGGGCCCGCCGGCCGATCTCGATCGCCTCCTTGAACGGATCGAGGTAGCGGTCACCGAGCGGGTAGCGGACGTGCGTGTGGTAGAAGCCGCCGGCCCGACCCGCCTCCGCGGTCAGCGCCGTGAGTTCCGCGGTCGTCGCATAGCTGCCCGGCGGATAGTCAAGTCCGGTGCTCAGGCCTACCGCGCCGTCAGCCATCGCGTCGCGGAGCATGGCGCGCATGCGATCCAGCGCGTCCGTGTCCGCGGGGAGGTCATCCCAGCCGAGGGCCGCGATGCGCAGCGCCGAATTCCCGACCAGGGTTCCGATGTTGACGCTGACCGTGCCGTCGAAGCGCGCCAGGTAATCCGCGACCGTGCGCCAGTCGTAATCGATGTCCGGACGGCCATCGAGTCCCGAGTCCAGCTCCACAAAGGCCAGCAGGTCGTCGTGCCGCTCGAACGGCGCGAACCCGTTGCCGTCCACACCGACGATCTCCGTGGTCACGCCCTGGCGGACCTTTGGCTCGTGGCGCGGCTCCGCGAGGATCGTCAGGCCGCCGTGGCTGTGCAGGTCGATGAAGCCCGGCGCGACGACGCGATCCGTGGCGTCGATCGTGCGGCGACGGTGGTCGGGGAGTGGCTCATCCGCCGCGGCAAGGCGCATCCGATCGCCCTCGACGATGACCGTGCCCTTGCGTGGCGGTGCCCCGGTCCCATCGACGATGGAGCCATTTACGATGACGAGATCGACGCTGTCAGTCACCGGACGACGATCCTCGTGCTCCGGGGCCCTCGAGCCGGCGTCCGCGGACCCAGGCGGCGCGGACCATGTCCGGGTGGGACCGAAAGATCAGGCGGCTGGCGAGATCGACCGGATCATCGTCTTCCTGGCCGGGCACGGGCGCGCAGAACGCCGGGTCCACGGCGATGACATCGGCCTCCTTGCCCGCCTCGAGCGAGCCTGTGACGTCGCCGAGACCGAGTGCCTGCGCGCCAGCCAGCGACCCGATCCGGAGCCAATCGAGCGGTGTCAGCAGCGGGCCCGCCTCCGAGCCTGCCACGCGCAACGCGTTCTGGACATAGAACCCGACGCGCATCGCCGCAAAGATCGACAGTTCCGGCCCGCCGGCCACATCCGACCCGAGCCCCACCGACAGGCCCGCCTCCAGGTACCGCCCGAGCGGCATGATCCCCGACGCGAGAAACAGGTTCGACACCGGGCAATGCGCGACCCGTGTCCGGGTCCCGACCAGTCGGGCGAGTTCGCGCTCGGACAGATGGACGGCGTGGGCCAGCACGGTCCGGGCGCCGAGGCCGCCGGCGCGGTCGTAGACGTCGACGTAGTCGATCGATTCGGGGAACAGCCGGGCGACCTCGGCGATCTCGCCGCGGTCCTCAGAGACGTGCGTCTGCCAGTACGCGCCGGTGGCCGCAGCGAGCGACGCGGACTCGCGCAGGAGATCGGCCGTGCATGAGATGGCGAAGCGCGGGGTCACGGCGTAGCGGAGTCGGCCCTCGTCGACGCCATGCCATCGATCGATCAGCCGGGCGGTCTCGGCCAGGCTCCGGTCCAGGATCGTGGTCGGGTCGATCGTCGGGTCGTAGGTGATCCGATCCATCATCACCTTGCCGATGATGGCCCGGATGCCGTGGGCCTCGGCCGCCCGGAATGAGGCGTCGAGGCTCGCTTCGTAGACCGCGCCGTAGACCAGGGCTGTCGTGGTGCCGGCGGCCGCGAAGGCCCGCCAGGCCGCGGGAGCGAGGCGCTCGGCTGTGGGCACGTCGAAGGCGCGCTCGAGCGGAAAGATGTAGCGGTCCAACCAGGTCAGGAGGTCCAGACCGGCCCCCAGCCCGGCATTGGGCAGCTGCGGCAGGTGCGCGTGCAGGTCGACCATGCCCGGCAGCAGGACCCATGGCCGGAGGTCCGTGGCGCGAGCCGCGTCCGCGGGTCGGTCCGTGGCGGGGCCGGCGAACGTGATCCTGCCCGTGTCGTCCACGACCAGCAGGCCGTCCGGCTCGTGGCGGGTGCCGCCATCGTCGAGCGGCGTGAGGATGCGGCCGCGAAGCGTGAATGGCGGGCTGAGGGGCAGATCCACGGGCGACAGGCTAGCAGGGGCCGCGCGCGTGAGGCCGGTCCGGGTGTGAGGCCGGTCCGGGTGTGGTGGCGGACCCGTAGCGAGACATGCATCGGGTGACTACGGCACGAGTCGATCTCGAAGTCGGGAGATCTCGGCCGGGGGCTCGCTTGCGGCCTCGTTGACGCCGCTCGATATTCATGGGGTGAATGTCGAGCTACGGCCCGCGGGGACGACCAGGTGGTGGTGTCCGCCAGCCGGACGGCGGCCGGACGGCGGCCTGATGGCGGCCGGACCAGGGACGCACGGCAGGCACAGAACGACCCGGATCTGGTAGATCCGGGTCGGAAGGGGAAGTCGGAACGCCGATCCGGGTCAGCGCTTCTTGCCCCGAACCTCGAACAGATGGGCCGTCCACTCGGAGCCGCCGCGGTCCACGGCGGCGGAGCTGCCGTGCCAGCCACACGTGCAGGTGATCGTCTGCGCCTGGTGCTTGTACTCATCGATCACGTGCTTGAAGGGCTCGTTGGCGATGACGGGCTTGACCGGCGGGCGACTGTTCACGAAGACTCCTGCCCGATTCGGGCACTAGGGATGACGGGAGCACGTAGTTTAGCCGATTCGACCGATTCCTGTGCTGGAACGCGGTCGAAGCACCTACTCCGGCCCCAGGTGATACCCCAGCCGGCGAGGCGTCCGACTCACCTCGCGCAACACGAAACCGGGAGCCTCGCCGCGCTCCTCCATGGTTTCACGTCGGACAGCCGCCTCCCGGATGAGTCGCGCGCCGACGTAGCGGGCGGGTTCCGGCGGGAACGCGCGTGGCGGGTGTCCGTCGGCCAAGGCGAGGGCCAGGGCGGGATCAGCGGCACGCTCCACGGCCCGCGCCGCAAGGATCCGGCCAGCGACGACGGCCGGCCCGACGCCGTTGCCGCTGTAGCCGTGACCGTGGTGGATCGGCCGACCCGGGACTGACCCGAACCAGGGCAGGTGGTCCGCGCTGATATCGATCGGCCCACCCCAGGCGTCCTCGATGCGGACATCGCCAAGCGAGGGAAAGAAGCGGCGCAGCCCCGCCGCCGCCCGGCGCGCGTCCGCCACCGAATCCGTGAAGGCTGCCCCGATCCGGCCGCCGAACCCGGCCCGTCCGCCGCCACCGCCGATGGCGATCCGACCGTCCGGTGTGGTCCGCAGGTAGTGGACCGTGAACCGGCCATCGGCGATGCCCTCACCACCGGTCCAACCGAGGTCCGCGAGGCGTCCGGGGATCGTTTCGGTCAGGACGATGTACGACGACCAGGTCACGAGTCGGCGACCGAACCAGGGCCAGGCCGCGGCCCACGCGTTCAGGGCGATCACGGCGGACCCGGCAAGGACCTCGCCCTCGCCCGCGGCCGAGGTTGTCCGGATGCGGACCGGTCGCGGGCCGCCACCCGATCCACGCCGGCGGGGCGCGCGCCGGGCATCGGCCCCGACACCACCCAGCCAGCCCGGTCGTTGCCCATCGATCTCCGCCGCGGTCGTGCCCTCGTGGATCGTGACCCCACGTTCCAGCAGGACGCGGCGCAACCCGCGGGCGAGGCTCGCCGGCTGGACCGTGGCTGCGGCCGGCATGAACGCCCCGCCGCGAAACACCGGGGAGTGGACTCGGACCCGGACCTCGTCTGCGGTCAGCGGCACGAGCCGATCACCCAGCCCGTGTTCCCGCAGCGCGTCCACGGCTCGCTGCCAGCCACCGTCCTGCGCCGCGGCGGCGCTCACGGACAGGGACCCGGCCTTCCGGTACCACGCGTCGACGCCATGGGCGGCGCAGAACGCACCGATCTCGTCGACCGCGGCCTCCATCGCGTGCCCCACCGCGATCGCGTCCCGCGCGCCGTAGCGCTCGATGAGCGTCGGAAAGTCATCCCACCAGTTCGTCACGAAGCCACCGTTGCGCCCCGACGGACCGCCGCCGCAGATGTCCGCCTCCACCAGGACGATCCGGGCACGAGGCTCCAGCTCGGTCAGCCGGAACGCGGTCCACAACCCCGTGTAGCCACCCCCCACGATGACCACGTCGGCGGTGGTCGTGCCACGCAACGGCGGCGCGGCCGCCGCCAGCTGGGACGCCACGGCCCGTTCCGCGGCCAGGGCCTCGCGCAGCCACCAGGACCGACGCGCCCCCGACGGCCGGACGGCACCGAGCATCGTCGTCAGCCCGCGCCCGGCAGGAGGCCGGTCTCGATCAGGTCCACCACCGTGACCGGGTTGGGGACGAGATCGAGCGAGGTCAGGTACTTGATCGACGCCGTCCAATCGGCCGGCTCGATGGCGCCCAGGCCGCGGGTCTCCTGGACCGGGCCGTTCCAGACATCGATCGTCGCGTCCAGGATGGCGGCCTGCGTGTCACGTGCCGAGGCGAGCTCGGGGACCGCCTGGAACGCCGCCGCGAGACCGATCTCGGGCTCGGCCGAGATCTCCACCATCGCCCGCAGGGTCGCGGCGATGAACGCGGCGATCGCGTCGCCCTTGGAATCGATGATGGCCTGGCCCGCGATCAGGCCGTTGCCGGGCAGCGGCACGACGTCGTCCACCCGCAGGATCGTCACCGCCTCGCCGGTCAGCCCCAGCTGGACCGGTTCGTTGTTGGCGAACCCGGTCGCCGCATCCACCGCGCCCTGGGTGACCGCCGCACCCTGCCCGAAGTCCGGGTACTCCACGATCTCGAGGTCATCGGGGGTCAGGTCGGCAGACGCGAGCAGGGCCTGAAGCATGATCCACGACGACCCGTAGCGACCCGGGATCCCAAGCTTCTTGCCCGCGAGGTCGGCGGCACGGTTGATGCCGGACGATGTCCTGGCGAACACGATCGAGGGAAACTTGCCATAGATCGTGGCCACGTACTTGATCGGGATGCCCTGGCTGACCGCCGGGATGACGCTCGTGCCATCCGCAAGCCCGATGTCGATCGATCCCTGGCCGACAAGGGTGATGAGATCCGGATCGATCCTGTTCTGGAACGTCACGGTGAGGCCGGCGTCGGTGTAGTAGCCGGCCTGATCGGCGCGGTAGAACGGCGCGAACTGGACGCTCGGGATGAATCCGAGACCGACGGTCAGGGCGACGGGCTCGGGGCTGGGCCCAGCGCTGGGCAGACCGGGCGAGATCTGGCCCGTCGGCGGCACGGACGGCACGGACGGCGCCGACGGCTTCGGGGTCACACCATCGACGCACGCGGCAGCGGCGAGGCTCAGGACGACAACGAGGGACAGAACGACACGGCGTGGCGACACAGGGACCTCCGACTACAGGCTAGCGGGCACCGACGAGGCGGCGCTCCACAAGAACGACGATGAGATACAGCCCGATCCCCACCAGCGCGATGGTCAGGAGCGTGGCGAACATCAACGGGGTATCGAACAACGACCCGCGGGCGAGATTGATGAGTACCCCGAGGCCGCGTTCCGCGCCGGCCCACTCGCCGACGATCGCACCCACCACCGCGAGCGTGACCCCGACCCGCATCCCGCCCAGGATGCTCGGCAGTGCCGCCGGGATCTCCAGCGTCGTGAGGATCTGGCGGCGACTCGCCCGCAGCGACCGACCGAGTTCCAGCAGACGCCCGTCGACCGAGCGGATGCCGACCATCGTCGCGACCGCCACCGGGAAGAACACGATCATCGCGCAGATCACGACCTTGCCGAGGAGCCCCGGCCCAAACCACAGGACGATGAGCGGGGCGAGGACGAGGATCGGAATTGCCTGGGCAGCGACGAGATACGGCGAGAGCAGGCGCTCGACGAGGGCGCTCCGCGCGAGGGCATAGCCGATCACGACCGCGGAGCCGGCACCGACCGTAAACCCAGGGGCGACTGCGCCGAGTGTCGTGGCGAGATGGGGCTGGATGATGCCTGCCGCCCAGGCGGACACGAGTCGCTCAGCCACGGCACCCGGTGGCGGCAGGATGAACGGCGGGAAGCCGCTGACCAGCACGACGAGCTGCCAGAACGCAACGAACACCACGAGCGCGCCGGCGACGGACAGGATCGCGGATCGACTCACGCGGCGATCTCCCCGAGATGGCGCCGGATCTCGCGGGCGGTGGCGGATACGACGGCCGCATCAAGATCGGCGATCGATCGCGGGCGGGGCAGGCCCACGGGCAGATCCGCAACCACGCGTCCGGGCCGGGGCGACATCACGATCACCCGATCCGCGACAAGGATCGCCTCGGCGATGCTGTGTGTGACGAGCACGATCGTGGTGCGGGCACGCTCCCACAGCCGAAGCAGCTCGAGGTCGAACCGTTCGCGGGTCAGGGCATCGAGCGCGCTGAACGGCTCATCCATCAGGAGGATCCCGGGCTCCAGGGCGAGGGCACGGGCGAGGGCCACGCGCTGGCTCGTGCCGCCGGACAGCTCGGAGGGCCGATTCCGGCTGACGCCCGGATCCAGGGCGACGAGGTCGGTGAGCTCCGCGAGGCGCTGGGCGCGGCGAGTGGCCGGCCAGCCGGCGAGTTCCAGCGGGTAGGTGATGTTGTCCGCGGCCGATCGCCAGGGCAGCAGGCGCGGCTCCTGAAACACGAGGCCGATGCGCGGATCCGGGGCCGTGATCCGGTCCCCGCCGAGGGTGACGGCACCGCGATCCGGGGTCAACAGGCCGGCGATGACGCGCAGGAGCGTGGATTTGCCGCAACCGTTGGGGCCGATCAGGGCGACGATCTCGCCGTCCTCGATGGCGAGGTTCAGGCCATCGAGCACGGGCAGCCGGCCGCCGGCCCTTGCCGGGAACGTCAGGTCAACGCCGTCGATGTGCAGCGGGCCGCCGGGCGCGCTCGGGGTCGGTGCCACGCTCGGGGTCGGTGCGCCGGGCGTGGTCATCGGTCGGCTCGGTGGTCGGTCAGCGGGCGCATCACTGGCGCGATCGCCGGGTACAGCCCGACATACGCCGCGAACGCTCGCGCGTACGTGGCGGCGACCTCCGCCCGTGGCTCCAGCCGCTGCTCGATACGCGTCATCACCCGGATGGCCGAGCGCAGGTCAGCACGCACGCCGACCCCGACGGCACCCAGCATGGCCGAGCCCAGCACCGCGGTCTCCAGGACGGCCGGCACGAGCACCGGGAAACACGTGACGTCGGCTTTGATCTGGTTCCAGGCCGCGGACCGCGCCGGACCGCCGCACGCGCGCATCGCCGTCACCGTCACGCCGGCCGCCAGCATCGGGGTCGCGACGTGGCGGATGGCAAGGGCACTCGCCTCGATGATCGCCCGGGCGAAGTGGCCGCGCGAGTGCGCCAGGGTCAGGCCGGCGAAGACGCCGGTCGCATGTGGATCCCAGATCGGCGACCGCTCGCCGGCAAGATACGGAAGGAACAGCAAGCCATCCGCTCCCGGTGGCGTGGCCGTGGCCTCCTCGAGGAGCCGCTCGGTCGTGATCCCGCCTCCCACGACCTCGTCCCGGAACCAGTCCAGCGCCCGACCGGTGGCGGCCATCGCCGCGCCCACGCTGTACAGGCCGTCAAGCGGCGCCGGCGTCACGAAGGCGCCCGGAACCTCGATCGGTTCGTGCCAGTACACCCCGAATCCACCGGCCGAGCCGCCCGGATCGTAGGCGTCGCCGGGTTCCAGGAGCCCCGCCCCGAGATAGCTCGCGAAGGCGTCGTTGGTGCCACCCGCGACCGGGATGCCGGCACGCAGGCCCAGGGCGTCGGCCGCAGCACCGGTCAGGGTCCCGACCTGTGCGCCCATCGCGGAGGCCGGCGGACGGCGGTCCATGCGCAGGCCCGTGGCGGCCACGACGAGGCCCGGATCCGGCACGAGCTGGTCCGGGACCCCGGGCGCGGCCGCCTCGCCGGTCAGCCGGAACGCCAGCCACTCCCAGGTCGTGAGGTACCAGCGGGTGCGCGCGGCGATCGTGGGCTCGTGGCGTTCCAGCCACAGGGCGGCGGGCAGCGGACCCAGGGCCCAGCCATGGATCCCCGTCGCGTCGGCGAGCTCGGTGACCTCCGCGGCGGCACGCGTGTCGAGGAACGTGATCGCGGGACGGGTCGCCTCACCCCGACCATCCACCGCGGCGAGGGTCGGGCCGTGGCCGTCCACCCCGATGGCCACGATGTCGATCGGCTCGGGCGGGTGCAGCCCGCGGACGGCGCCGACCACCGCGGACCACCACGCCCCCGGATCCTGCTCCGCCCAGCCCGGTCCGTGCCCCACAGCCAGCCCGTACCCCGCCCGCGCGATCGCCAGCAACCGGCCGTCGAGGTCCACCAGTCCGGCCTTGACCTCGGTCGTGCCGAGATCGATACCGAGGATCGCCGTCGTGGTCACGGGCCCGTTCCGCCGGTCGAGGGCGCGAGCGTCTCGGAATCGAGCGCGACGATGGCCTCTGCCGTCGCCACATCGGTGATCAACGTGCGGATGACACCCGTCCGGAGCGCACCCAGGATCGGGCGAACCTTGCTCTCCCCCGCTCCGACGCCGATCGCCACCGGCACGCGCCCGAGCCCGCGTGCATCGAATGCGAGCACCCGCTCGCGCAGGGCCGCACAGACGAACGCACCATCGATATCGAACGGGGCGATCAGCATCTCCCCGACCGCCCCGGCTCGCTCCAACTCCGCGGCGACCTCGTCGCCGACGCTCGCCGCGCCCCACGACTTGCCACCGATACCGACGAGGGCGACATCGAGCCGCTGCCACAGGTCGAGCACGGCCTGGACGCCGCGGTGCGACTCGAGCGCCCGTTTGGTGGCGGCATCATCGACCAGCCCCGGCGCCATCAGGCCGTGAGCCTGGGCCCCGAGCGCATCGGCGATACGCCGGAACGGCTCCCGCTCCGGTCCCGGCGCCCAGTACCCGCCAGCGAGCGGCACGACTGTGGCGGCGACCGGCGTTGCGGCATCCTCGAGGGCACCGGCGACCGCGCCGATGGTGGCCCCGTCCCCGACCCCTACGACGGCCCCGTCACGGATCTTGGCGCGCAGGACCTGGGCCGCCAGCCGACCCACCATCCGGCGGGTCAGGTCCTCCGGGCCCGCAATGGCCGGCGCGAGATGGACCGCGTCCAGCCCGTAACTGCGCCGAAGGGCATCGGCCGCCGGGGAGTCTGCGCTCGTCGTGTCGATGATGCGGATCTCGACGATGCCTTCCGCACGCGCACGCTTGAGCAGACGACTGACCTGCGGGCGGGTGATCCCCAGCCTGTCGGCGATCGCGTTCTGCGTCTCACCGAGCTCGTAGTACAGCCGGCTGGCCTGCACGAGCTGGTCGTGGTCGCTCATCGGACGCGCTGGCGCACAGATGTACTGAACAGATGTGCATTCATGTATCGCGCATCATCCGGGCGCGGCCGGTGCCTGTCAACCAGGCCCATCTGGATCTTAGCCATGGCGATTCGGCCACGCGGGTCGACAGTGTCGGCCCCACCCGCACATTCGGCACAGCCGTGCGCGATCGGCGCGGTCATGTCGGCCCCACCCACACATTCGGCACAGCCGTGCGCGATCCGTCGCTCAGATCGCCGAAGCGGGCCCATGAAGCGGTCGATCGTGCAGGGCTGTGCCACAAAGGTAGGTGGCACCGACATCGAGGCTTTTGGGGGGCCCGGGCGGGCGTAGGTTCGCTCCGCGACGGTCAGTGGTCGTTCCTGGACGCGAGAAAGCGCGGGCACCGGGCGAACCGGTGACCCGCGCTTTCGAGGTCGTCGCGAGGAGGGCGACTCCCCTATGGCATGGCTGGCTTGAGCGGCGGGACCGACTCGTAGCCCGAGTGCGGCAGGCCGATGTACGGGAAGACGCTCAGGAACGGCATGTCGTTATTGCTGTCAACGCCATCACCGACCTGGTTATTCGGGCTCTTGTTGGGGAGACTAAACGCTCCGTTGAGGAACGCCCCGTAGCCCTGGGCCACGGCCCGCAGCTCGATGTCCGTGACATCGTCGACGAGACGGCGGCCGTTGGGAAACCCGCACAGGTCGGCATTGAGAACGGCCAGGCGGTCCGGTGCGCTGGCATCGGCGGTGCCGCCGGGGCAAGCCCCGTTGCTGCCCGGGAGGATGGCCGTGTTGACACGAAGCATGTCCGCCGCGACCGGGTTCGATCCAATGGCGTTCACGCCGGGCACGCCCTTGAGCAGGATGAGCGAGAGGTCCGTCCGACCGGTCTGGTCGATCTCGTCGAGAGCCCCACCGGCATGACCGGTCGGCCCGCCCGGCGCACCGTACAGGAAGTTCTCGAGCCCGGCGAGCTCGGGTGCCTCGTAGTACTCGAGGAACTGACTGTCATTGGCAGGCGGCTGACCGTTCCAGTAGTCCTTCAAGTGACGCGGGATGACGACTTCGTTGATCAACGGATTACCAAGGCGCGAGACCTGGACCCACGGGCCGGACCACTTGACCTTGCCTTCGGTGGAGATCTCCTTGCGCGCCTTGCGCTCGGCGCTGGCCCAGACACCCAGGACCGGCTGGTCCGCCGACTGGCGAACCTCGCTGATCGGCACCTGGAGGACGATCGAGGCGGTGTTGTAGCCTGCCACGCCATCGACGCCGGCCTCGGCATCGAGCGGGATCAGATGGAAGGGATTGAACGGGCGCAGGCCGCCAAGATCAAAGATCGATCCGAGATCGACGAAGAATGCGTCGTCGCGCGGCCCGGCATAGGCCTTGCCGCCGTTGGTCAGCGCCTGGACGCCGGTACTGGCGAGCGCCGCGTAGTTCGGCGTCGAGCGAGGGCCGACGTTGGCCGGGACCGTCCGCAGGTCAACGCCGATGGTGGTGGTCGTACCCGACTTGGTCCGCTCGACATCGAACTCCTGGGGCACGAGCCAGTTCTCGTCTTCGAGCGTGGTGACCGGGCTGTTGATGTACAGGAACGACGAGACGTCACCCTTGCCGGAGGCCGCCTTCGTCTTGAAGCGGACGCTGTAGGTGACGTCGTCCCGGCCGTCGCCGGTGTTGTCGATGTGGATCCGGTAGCGCACGTCGTCGTCGAACGGATGGAAGTTCGGGCCACCACCCGGCTGCTGGAGGGGGATGTAGTTGGCGATGATCGTGAGCTTCGAGGTGTCGTCCGGGCTGACGAAGGCGTACAGGTCCGTATTGTCGGCGGCTGGGTCACCGCTGATCAACGGAGCCTCACGGTGGCTGGATGCGAGGACGCCCGCTATGGACGACATCGCAATGAGCAGGGCGCCGCCGATGGGGACGACCCGGGAACGTCTGGACACTGCCGTTCTCCGATGCTGTGGGATGGTTTGCGGTCATCCCCGGGGACCGCTGCTGACGGGGGCCGAATCGAACGCCGATGGTCGCAACCTCACCGGCATCATTCGGTAGGTCATGCGCGGTCCGGTCAGGTTCGGATGAGTCGAGTCCGGGCCAGTCCGTCGCTGCGGGCAGGTTCCGTTGCCTTTACGCAACGGCGCGCGCGCGCAACCCGTCTCGCAGGAGCCGATCCGCCACCGCGACGGAGCATCCCAGGCGATCGGCGATCTGGCGGTGATTCAGGCCTTCGAAGTACGCCAGCTCGACGGCGACATGCGCATCGGGCGTCCCGGGTGCCATCGCATCATCGCGTCCAACGTCACCGCGGCGGCGACACTCCTCGATGGCCAGCCGACGCACCTCGGCAAGGATCGCGACCCGGGCCTCCGGCACCGACTGCTCAGGGCGATACCCGGCGAGGAACCGTCTGAATGCCTCCTCGACGATGCGCTCGGCCGAGGCCGCGTCGCCGACGATCCGCACCGCGAGCGAGAACGCCAGCGTGGCGTGGGCCTCGTACACATCCGCCACTTGGACGAGGCCGTCGGCACCAGACGACGACCACGCTGTGGTGATCTGTACGCTCTCGAATATCATTCCCACTCGCGGAACTTGGCGCATCCTCGGGAGCGCCGCATAGGATGAAAACCCTGTGCCACGGCCCCTGTCATACGGCCGTAACGCCACCGTCTCCGATGTTAGGTCGGCGGCATGCCGCGACCGCACGCGTCAGGCGTAGCGGTCGACGAGCCTCCTCGCGCTAGGATGAGATCCCGGCGGCCCGATCGCCGCGGGTCAGCCAGCCCTCCCGACCGGCAAATGTCGAAAGCTCGGTCCGGCTCCTGACGTCGTAGCTGACGAACAGACGCCGAAGGCGGCTCTCGATCGTCTTCACACTGAGCCCGAGGGCCGCAGCGATCTCGATGTTCTGGCGACCCAGGCTGACCAGGCGGATGATCTCGAGCTCGCGGGCGGTCGGTTCCCGCGCGGCCATGCTGGCGCGCTGCAGCATCCCGGGATCCGGCGAATGACGGTCGTGGGCAGCTCGACGAATGGCCGCGAGGACCTCGTCCACGTCGGCGGTTCTGCTGACAAACCCCGCGGCGCCGTGCCGGACGGCCCGGGCGTACAGCCCGGCGGCGCCGACCGCGCTGAACATCACGAAGGCCGTGCCACCCTTGCCACCGAACCGGTGAAGCAGTTCCAGGCCGCTCTGATGCCCATCGAGCATGACGTCACATAACGCGACATCGGGGTGGTCCCGAGCGAGCTTCTGGGCCGCGGTCCGGGCATCGGTCGCGACATCGACCATGAGATCCGCTTCGTTGGCGAGGAACTTCGCCAGCGCATGGGCGATGGCCGGGAAATCATCGACCACCAGCAGGCTGATCCGCCCTGCGCCGCGGGTCATGATCGCGGCTGCCTGTCCAGCGTCGAGAGGGCCGCGATCCCGCCGGCCGAGGACCCGATGACGACCAGTCGGTCCTGATCCCTGCTCGGTGCGCTGATGGTTGGGCCCCTCGTGCGTGCCGCGTTCGCGGCATCGTAGCAGGGCGGTTCTTATCGACGGCCGTGCTGTCGGCCGTGCTCAGGAACTCGGCGGCAGGGCCTCCAGTAGGCGGCGGGCCTCGGCGGCTCCTGTCGCCGAAAAGCCGGGGTCCGTGGCGAGGGCCGCAGTCAGCAGCTCACGGGCCCGGGCCTCGTCCTCGCGGGCCGCGGCGATGGCCCCGGCATGGAACAGCACGAGTGGGTCGCGCGAGCCGAGGCGCAGCGCCTCCTGGGCTCGCTCCCAGGCATCGTCGTCGCGGCCCTGGCGATGGAGGGCCCAGGCCAGCGCATCGGCGGCGCGGATGGTGGGGGCCGCCGCGAAGGCGGTCTCAGCCAGGGTCAGGGCGCGTGCGGGATCGCCGTGGTCACCTCGAACAGGGAGAACTCGAGGTCCACGATGACGCCGCTGGCCTCGTACAGGGCGATCTCCGCGCGAGCCAGGTCGTACTGGTCGCGTGCCCCGGCCGAATCTCCGGCAGCCTCCAGCGTCTCGCCGAGCGCGATGACGTACTCGGGCAAGGGCAGGATCGCCGCGGCCCGCTCGAAGTAGCCACGCGCCGTGGC
>JANOIS010000404.1:0-5045 GCA_031407755.1 Chloroflexota bacterium
GCGGGCCGGTCGACGCCGCGCGCTGGGTTGCTCGGCCCTCCGATAGCGGAAGCGACAATCGCGACTACAAGGCCAATTCCCGCCAGCACGATCCCGTAGCCGAGGAGTTTGCCGACCGTCTCCGCTACCTTCGAGTGGCCCTCGTGGTGATTCTGCGCGAGTGTTTGTGCGTAGCGAGCTTCGATGTAGGCAGTCCGTTCGTACAAAGCCTGAATGCGCCCGCGATTGTCCGTGTGTACGCTGACCAAGTAGTAGCCGTGGCTCTGCAAGGCGATCATCTCCGCGAGGCGGCGGTCGGCCTCCATATCTGCAGATCGCCCGTCGTACTCACGACGTACAGAATCCCGCGCCCACCGCTCGGTAGCGTGCTCAAGAGCAGTTTCGTGGTCGATACCCGTGCCTCCATCGATTCTAGACGGCGGAACGACAGCATGATGCCATCCCGGCTGGCCGATAGGTTGGCCCTCGCGCCTGCCGGACTCCGTCGCTTCATGGACGAGCTCCTAGAGGGTCACAGGTCGGCCCTCGCGCGAGCTCTCCAGGGGTTCCGCCAGCAGCCAAGCATCCGCACGGACCAGCTGAGCGAAGCTCGCTGGTGGTTCGAGGTGCGACGCACGCGGTCCCGCATGGTTTCGGGCAATGCTCCGCGCAAGGATTGGCCCGTGGCAGGGCCCTTGGCTCGGCCAAAGGGCTACGGTCGCGCGGTGACCGATGCTGGGGACGGGCTTGAGCTGACGCTCGGTCTACCGTCAGGGCCCGCGATGATGTAGGCGATCATCGCTACGAAGCCGAAGTTGAAGATCCCGAGCAGGAGCAGGCTAGGAACCACGCCTTGCTCGTGAGCTGGAGAAGTTGAGCCGGGGCGCTCAGGCTGCGTACCATTCGAGGCTGGCGCCGCTGTGGGGCGGGGAGGCCCAGAGTCCGTCCGGGGGCGCCATGGAATGTCGGGCGAAGTCGAAGGACGGCTCCGCCGGCCCCGTGGGAACCCAACCGACAACTTGCCGTTCCACAGTTTCCCACTGCCACGGCTCGGCGGTGCCGTACCAGCCGTAGAGCGCTACGAGCCGGTCGGCCTCGACGCAGGCATGGGGCTCGGGTAGGCTGCGCGACGGACCCGACCATCACGCGCGGAGTACCCATGGACATCCCAGAACCTCGCTACGCGACCGCCTCTGATGGCATTCAGATCGCCTACCAGGTTTTCGGGCGCGGCCGACACGATCTCGTCTACCTGCCGGGTAACGCCACCCAGATCGATGTCGGCTGGGAATCGGCGGAGAATGCCGACTTCCTCAGACGCCTTGCCGCCATCGGGCGGGTGATCTGCATCGATCGGCGCGGCGTCGGTCTGTCTGATCGGGTCGCGCTCGAGGACCTTCCCCCGGCTGAGATCAATGTCAGCGATCTCGTGAGCGTCCTCGATACGGTCCGATCGCGCGACACGATCATCATCGGGCTCGACGAAGGCGCCCAGACCGCCGTGCTGTTCGCGGCCACGCACCCCGAGCGCGTTCGCAAGCTCGTCCTCTTCGGTGCCCGACCATCGATGGTCGCCACGGAGCGGCATCCATGGGGTGGGTCGCGCGAGGAATGGGAAACGTGGCTCATCTGGGCAGCCGACCATTGGGGTAGCCGCGAGAGCATCGTCACCGACTACCACGATCTTGCACCATCGCAGCTCGATGACGAGGCTGCGATGATCTGGGGCGCTAAGGTCCAGCGCGCAGCCGCAAGCCCGAGGGCGGCTGTCGCGCTGTTCCGCATCTCGATGGATCTAGACGTCGCCGACGTGCTTCCCGTGGTCCACGTGCCGACCCTCATCCTCAACCGGCGAGGCGACCGGGAATCGCCCCCCGAGGCTGGTCGGGCGGTCGCCGAGTTGATGTCCGACGCCACGTTCGTCGAACTACCGGGCGAGGACCACTTCTTGCATTACGGCCCGAAGGACGAGGTGTTCGAGGCACTGACCAGGTTCGTCGGTGCCGGGGCGCCCAGCCAGGATGGATCACGCCGTCTCGCCACGGTCCTGTTCACCGATATCGTCGATGGCACCGCGCGGGCGGCCGAGATCGGGGACCATGCCTGGCGTGCGCTGCTCGCCGACCATCATCGGCTGGTCCGGGAAGCGCTGACACACCACCGCGGGGTCGAGGTCGACACCGCCGGCGACGGCTTCTTCGCCACGTTCGATGGCCCAGCGCGGGCCGTCCGTTGTGCGCATGCCATCGCGTCCGCCGTCGATGGCCTCGGGATCCGGATCAGGGCCGGGGTGCACACCGGTGAAGTGGAGGCGATGGACGGCAAAGTCGGCGGCATCGCCGTGATCATCGGTGCGCGGATCAGCGCCCTCGCTGGGCCGAGCGAGGTCCTGGTCAGCGCGACGGTGCGGGACCTGGTCGCGGGGTCGGGCCTGTCCTTCGACGACGCCGGTGAACGAGACCTAAAGGGCGTCCCCGGTCGATGGCGGGTCTATCGCCTGTCCGACTGAGCGCACGGGCACAACGGCCTGCCCACAAACCGTCTGGCACTGGGATCACGAGTCGTGCGACCCCGACACTGCGCGTCCGCCCTTCGCCCAGGGGGTTCGAGAGAGCACCACGCGAGCCTCAGGTCTCACCCGCGGCTGAGGCACCGCGGGCCGCTCACCTCATCCCGTCGGCCGTGCGATCGCGACGGGAACACATGCGGGGGGTTGTGGATCTGGACCATGGGGACCCCATCATCGGCGGGCGCCCTGGGAGGGATTGACGAAGTACCTACCTGGGCGCTGCATGACCGCTACGCGATCGACGACGCGAATGTTGCTGTTGGCACGAGTCCTAACGGTCTCGGCAAGAAGCAGAGTTTCATCGGGAAGTGCCGCTGGTCTGGCGTTCGCTGGTACCCGTCGTGTGCTCGATTCCAACGCTCAGTCAGCGCGACCGAGGTTCCGTTGCCCCGCTGTTCCGAAACCGAGTCAGTCGCTTTGGCGGAGCTGCGCTTCGCCATTCCACGTTGTGTCACCAGACCGGTACATGTAGGGTCCGCTCGTGAACGAGGACCGCACTTCCGACCCAGACGCGGAGCCATGGGCCCCGAGCCGCGGCGTTCGCATCGTCGGGCTGCTGTCTGGGGTCGGCGCGACGGGCATCACGGTTGGCCTCGGTCTCATCGGGACCTTCCTCCCCGTCGACCTGGGGTTGCCGATCCTCGTGGCGCCGCTGGTCATCGTCCCGGGTCTTGCCGGTGCCGTGCTGCGGGGGCGCGCCGCCGTCGCGGCGATCACTGCCAGCGCGATCGCCAGTCCGATCGGCGCGATCCGCTCGGAGCGACGGAATCCGGTTGTCAGTCACTTTTGCCGCGATATACCAGAGCAGGTCGTCCTGCCGGGGTCGGACGGCCCGCGCGGGCAGGTGATGGATCGTGGCTGACGCGTTCCTCCCCAGGGAGTGGATCCTGACCCTCCTCACCGAAGCGCCAGCTCGGATCGCGGCTGCGACCGCCGGCGTGGATGCCGCCCAACTGCGCGCGGCGCCGGCCGAAGGCGAGTGGTCCGCGACCGAGATCCTCGCCCACATGCGCGCCTGTGCCGACGTCTGGGGCTCGTGCATCGCGGCGATCCTCGCCGAAGACCGGCCCACGATCCGGGCCGTCAATCCCAGGACCTGGATCCTCGGCACGAACTACCCGGACCTCGAGTTCCGGCCGTCGTTCCGGGCGTTCTCAGCGCAGCGGGTGGACCTGCTCGCGACGCTGGAAGGGTCAGGCCCAGGGTCCTGGTTGCGCTCGGCAGTCGTCACCGGGGCCGGCGCCGTCCTCGTGCGGAGCGTCCACTGGTACGCGCATTGGCTGGCCACCCACGAGCGGTCGCACGTGAACCAGATCGTGCGCATCGCGAATTCGGTCGCCTAGCAACGACGGCACGCGCGGCACTCAGGATGGTTTGCCGTCCAGGCGCAGGGTGTCCGACGGATCTCGATGGACCCCATCGCTTCCGACATGCTCGCTGCTGATCTGCGCCCCGTTCCTGATCACGTGGACCAGGGCCATGGCGTGTCCACGCCCGAGCCCGAAGTCCTCCTTCAGCCAGTCGACGATGACGCTGGCCTTGGTGGCCGGGGCGTCGAAGCCTCGTTCGGTGGCCATGGCCACAAACTCATTCGGCGGCTTTCCGGTCTTGGCCTGGATGTTGTCGAGATACGCCTGGAATGACATGTGACCCCTCCTGGCTCCTGGACCGCTGACGCACCGGCAGCGTACCAGTCGATAACGGAGATCCGATGCAACGGTGGGGCCGCCTCGGACGTTAGGCTGGGTGAAAGGAGGTCGCGTGCATCGTGTCGACGCAGCAGCCACCGCGCGGTCCGATGCGCTGGACGAGGCCGTTCGCGCGCATCGACCCTGGCTCGTGCGGCGGTTGGCGCTCGTCGTTCGCGATATCGATGAAGCGGAGGATCTCGCCCAGCAGACCTTCCTGCGCGCGGCCGAGCGCTGGCCGTTCGGACCGGAACAGGACGTCGCGCGCTGGTTCGCCGTGGTCGGGATGCGGCTGGCGATCGATGAGCACCGTCGCCGCCGTCGGTGGGGTTTCCTGCCGATCCGTGACACTGATCAGCAATGGGCGATCGATACGGATCCCGACCTGTGGCGCGCGATCGGAACCCTTGACCGGCGCACCCGCGCAGCGCTGCTCATGACGACCCTCGACGGATTCACACAGGACGAGGTCGCCGAGGTGTTTGGCGTGCCGCGGGGGACGGTGGCGAGCTGGCTGTCGCGCGGGCGCGCCCGATTGCGCGAGGCCCTGGGGAGCGACCGATGACGGACGACCTCGACGCCACGCTCCAGGCTCGACTTGAGCGCCTTGCGCATGCCGTTCCGGTCCCCCCGGAACGGCCGCTCGAGCCGGCCGTCAGCGGCCCCGCGCGGTACCGGCACGGTAACCCGATCGGCACGATCGCCGCCGCCGTCCTGATCCTCGTCGTCGTCCTGGTGGCCGCCTACGCTGCGGTCGGTCGTGGGCAGCCGGCCATCGTCGATACCGTGAGCGATGGGATGTTCCGCCT
>JANOIS010000410.1:0-5264 GCA_031407755.1 Chloroflexota bacterium
GCGGCGACCCGTTCCGACTGTCCGCGACCTTTGTCGCTCAGCGGTCGGGCGGCATCCGGGCCGTTCCACGATGACGGGTCGCCGGCGTGGGCGTGACGCAACAGGTGGAGCAGCATCAAGCTGGCTGACGCTCGGTCAGGATGACGAACTGGTGGATCCGCTCGCCCATCTGGGTAAACACCCGGCGGAAGACCTTGAGACGTTCGTCCTCGCTGCCCTCGGCGGCGGCTGGGTCCTCGTAACCGATGGGGTGGTCCGTCATGGGTTGAGGTCCTCGACGTCGCCTGTGACGAGATACACGATGTCCTCGGCGATGTTGGTCGAGCGGTCGCCGATCCGCTCGAGATAGTGCGAAGCGATGATGATCCGGGTCCCGCGCTCGACGTTGCCGGGGTCCTGGCGCATGAGCTCCACGACCTCGTCGAAGGTGGCGTGATACAGCCGATCGATGTCGTCGTCGAGGACGGCGATCTCGCGCGCCGCCACCGGATCGACGTCGACGAGCGCCCGCAGTACGCCGTGGACAAGGGCGGCACACCGTTCCGCCATCTCGGGCAGATGCAGGTAGCCCCGGAGCGGTGGTTCCGGAGCCAGTTTGCGGACCTGCTTGGCCACGGACGACGCATGGTCGCCGATCCGCTCCAGTTCGTAGGTGACGTGGTCCAGGGTGAGCAGGTAGCGCAGGTCGCGAGCCACCGGGCTCTGGGTCGCGATGGTCGTGATAATGAGCCTGGAGACGGACCGTTGGGCGTCGTTGATGTGGACGTCGCCTTCGATGATGTCCAGGGCGAGCTCGGCGTCGTGCCCCACGAGCGCCTGGCTTGCCAGGCGGATGGCCTCCTCGACCAGCGCGCCCATGCGCAACACCGCGTCCTTGATCTCCTGTTCGGAGACGTCGAGCGGGCGACGAGGGGCCGGTTGCCCGGGACCCGAGTGGTCCTCGGTCGCCGTCGCGAGGAGTTGGTCCACCTGTCGATTCATGTCGTCATTCATCCGAACCGTCCTGACACGTAGTCCTCGGTCAGCTGGTTGACCGGGTTCGTGAAGATGCCGACCGTCGGCCCCTGCTCGACGACGTATCCTGCTCGGTCCTCGGCCATATTCAGAAACACCGTGAAGTCCGAGGCGCGCGCCGCCTGCTGCATGTTGTGGGTGACGATGACGATCGTGTACTGCTCCCGGAGTTCGGCCATGAGGTCCTCGATCTGGAGCGTGGAGCGCGGATCCAGGGCTGAGCACGGTTCGTCCATCAGGATCACGTCCGGGGAGGTGGCGATCGCACGGGCGATGCACAGTCGCTGCTGCTGCCCGCCCGAGAGGGCCAGACCCGATGCCTTGAGCTTGTCCTTGACCTCGTCCCACAGGGCGGCGCGCTTGAGCGAGGACTCCACGACCTCGTCCATATTGCCCTTGATCCCATTGACGCGAGGGCCGAACGCGACATTGTCATAGATCGACTTCGGAAAGGGATTCGGTTTCTGGAAGACCATCCCGATACGGCGGCGTACCTCGACCGGATCGACGTCCTTACCGTACACGTCCTGGTCGTGATAGAGCAATTGCCCGGTCAGGCGTGTGCCCGGGATCAGGTCGTTCATCCTGTTGATCGTTCGCAGCAGGGTCGACTTGCCGCAGCCGGACGGGCCGATCAGCGCCGTGATCCGCCGCTCCGGGATATCGATGGTGATGTCCTTGACCGCCCGGAACGACCCGTAATAGAAGTCCACGTCCTTGAGCTGCACGACGGCGCGGGTGGTCGGGTCAGTCTCGCTCGGCGGGCGTAGATCGGTGCTCCGCGTCGAAGTTTCGATCTTGATCGCGCGCGTCGGTGCCGCCGGAGCGCGTCGTTCGAGATCTGCCTCCAGAGGCGATGGATCTGAGGTGATCTGGTTCATGGTCCCTTCCCCGTTGGACTCGGTGGGCATCACCACGTTCGCTCGTACTTGTTGCGCAGCAGGATCGCGACGGCGTTGGCGAACAGCGTAACGATCAGCAGGACGACGATCGCTGCGGCGGTCAGGGCGCGGAACTCCTCCTGTGGCCGGGTCGACCAGCCGAAGACGATCATCGGCAGGGCGGTGAAGCTGCCGAAGAGCGAGTCCACGAACCCCTGGTTGCCGGTCGAGAAGAAGGTCGACGACGCCCCGATGATGATGAGCGGCGCGGTCTCGCCGAGCGCCCTCGAGAGGGATAGCACGGTCCCGGTCAGGATGCCCGGGAAGGCGGCGGGGAGGACGAGTTGCCGGGTGACGTCCCAGCGCGATGCCCCGACGCCGTAGCCGCCTTCGCGGAGCGTTCGGGGGACGGCTCGGAGCGCCTCGGACGCGGTGATGATGACGATCGGCAGGACCAGCACTGCGAGCGTGATCGAGCCGGTCACCACGCTTCGGCCGGTGCCACCGGCGATCGCGGCGACCAGGGGCACGAAGACCGCCAGGCCAAGGAGCCCGTACACGACCGACGGCACGCCGGCGAGGTTGCGGATGTTGATGGTGATCAGCCGGGTCAGGCGGTTGTCCGGCGCGTACTCCTCGAGGTAGATGGCCGTCATGACCCCGAGAGGGAAGGCCATGAGCGCCACGAGGATTGCGATGGTCAGCGTCCCGGCGATGCCCTGGGCGACACCGGCGGACGCGGACCGTGTCGACAACGGCGACGTGAGGAAGTCGGTCCCGCGCTCCTGAAAGACCGGCAGCGCCCGACCGACGACATCGATGACGAGGACACCCAACGTTGCGAGGGCGAAGAGCAGACTCACCAGGAGCAGGATCTGGAAGGCCACGCCGCCGATCGGCGGGGACTTTCCAGCCAGTTGCCTGGCGACGGCGGTGGTGGTCGCGGATGCCATGTCTGCGGATCCTCTCAGTACGCCTGGCGGGTCCGGCGGACGAACTGCTCACCTACGAAGTTCAGCAGGAAGGTGATCCCGAACAGGAGCAGGCCCAGGAAGAAGAGACTCTCGTACGCTCCGTCATCGCCCCGGACCTGGTCGCTGCCGCTGGCCAGGGCGGCCATCGCCGCGGTGATCGTCTGGCCGGCGCCAAGGACGTCCACCGTGCGCAGGGAACCGCCCGTGCCGCCGGCGGCGATGGCGACTACCAGCGTCTCGCCGATGGCTCGCGACAGGGCGATGATCAATGAGGCCACGATCCCCGAGACGGCGGCGGGAAAGACGACGCGGATGGTCGTGGACGCGCGCCGTGCGCCGAGGCCGTAGGCGGCCTCGCGCAGGTTGTTCGGTACGGCTCGCATGGCGTCTTCCGCCACGGAGGCGATCAGGGGAATGGTCAGGATGCCGACGCCGATGCCGGCGACCAGGAGGTTGAACCCGCCGGCTGATTCGAATACCCGCTGGACGATGTTCGGGTTGATGAACGTCAGGGCGAAGAAGCCCAGGACCACACTCGGGATACCAGCCAGGACCTCCAGGATGGGTTTGATCAACTTGCGATTCCTGGCGCTCGCGTACTCCGACAGATAGACCGCGGCGCCGATGCCGACCGGCGTGGCGATGATCATCGCGATCCCGGCGACCATGACCGAGCCGAGGACCACCGTCAGGACGTCGAACTGCCCACGGCGCGGGAACCATCCGTCAGCGACAAGGGTCGTGAGGTCGATGATGGACAGGAACTTGACCGCCTCGAACAGGACCGTGTACAGGATGAACACGGTGATGAGAACCGATACAAGGGCCGCACCGAGGAACAGGCCCTGGAAGAGCCGCTCGCGTCGGCGCCGGCCGGGTTGACCGGCAAAGAGTGGGCCCCCGGTCTCTGGTGTCATCGTGGCTTGCGTCATCGGCGCTCCAGAGGATACGCCAACAGGCCGGGCCTTCCGAGCTGGCCCGGCCTGTCGGGAGGGAGGAGGGTTATTCGGCGGTCTTGACCGTGCGGGCGGTCCAGCCGGCCTGGCTCTCCGCGAGCGCGTCCGGGGCGAGCGGCACGTAGGGCACGGTCTCGAGGACCGTGTTGATGGTGCCTTCGGCGAGGTAATAGTCGACGTAGGCGGCGACGGCCGGGTTCTCCTCGGCCTTGGTCTTGTTGACGTAGATGTACAGGTCCCGCGAGATCGGGTAGCTGTTGTCGGCGATCGTCTCGGGGGTCGGCTCGATGCAGCCGCTCTCGCCATCATCAACGGCCAGCAGCTTTACCCGTGACTCGTTCTCCTTGGCGAACGCGTAGCCGACCCAACCCAGCGAGCTGGGCGATCCGGCGATGCCCTCGATGATCACGTTGTCATTTCCGGACGCGGTGTAGTCGGGACGAGTCGTGGCTTCCTGGCCGCGATCTTCGTTGAAATCCTCGATCACGATCTCCACGAAGCTTCCGAACGTGCCGGACTCCTCACCGGGCGCCGTGACCACAAGCGGCGCGTCGGGAAACTGGGTCTTCGAGCCGAGCTCCGTCGCCAGGGCCTGGGCGTCGGACCAGTTGTCGAACCCCTTAGACTCTGGCCCAAGCAGGGCGTACAGGTCCGCGAAGGTCAGGCATCCGGCCGCGGCATTGTCGCCGGCCGTGATGATCGACAGGCCATCGATGGCCACCTTGATCTCGATGATCTCGATGCCGTTGGCGGCGCAGGCGTCGATCTCTTTCTGCTTGACGGAGCGCGACGCGTCGCTGACGTCGGTCTCGCCGTTGCAGAAACGCTCGAAGCCGTCGCTCGTCCCTGGACCGGTCACTTCGATGGCGACGTCGGCTGAGACCACCTCGTTGAACATCTCGGCAACGAGGGCCGAGATCGGCTCGACGGTGGATGAGCCGGAGATGATGACCTGACCACTGAGAACGGCCGGAGTATCCGATGCCGGGGCTACGCTCACGGGGGCGGTGGTCGGTGCGATCGCCGAGCCTGCTTGTGTCGGGGCGGCTGTTGTGCCGCCACCGCCGCACGCGCCAACGGCCATGGCAGCGATCAGGGCGAGTGCACTCAGGCGTTTCGGATTCGTGATGCTCACGCGGGGTCCTCCTTGGTGGCCGCTCGTCTGGGCGAGCGATACTGCACGGTCTCGGGGTCGTTTCCTATCCAGCGTCGCGAAGCGGCATCAACGGCCCCTTTTCGGTGGGTTAAGAGTCTGTTAACGGGCGGGGCCCGACCACCGGGCGAGCCTCGGCGAGGACCCCGCGGGTTTCGAGGTCAGCGCGGGTCGGGATCGAGGCGGTAGCCGACGCCCCGGACCGTTGCGATGTGGACCGGTGCGTCCGGCCGTAGTTCAAGCTTGCTGCGGAGCCAGCGCACGTGGACATCGACCGTTCGCGGGT
>JANOIS010000411.1:0-2706 GCA_031407755.1 Chloroflexota bacterium
CGGCATGTACAAGGCATTCGGCGCGGAGGCGAACTTCACGAGCGACGAAGGATGGTACGTGCGGGTCAGCGGAGCATTCGGCAAGGGATCATCGGGCATGTTCGGTGGCGGTGCGTACGTCCAGATCGATCGGATCGTCGGCACCTCCCACTGGACCACGGCCGACCCGTCGCGCTGCATCGTCACGGTGGAACTCGCGGACGAGACCGCGTTTCGCGGCACCGCCACCTGCAAAGGCTTGCGCTGGTCGGACACGCTGGCGAGTGGCTTCTACTCGATGGAGCCGGCGTACGTCGAGGGCGAGGCGCCCTTCGATGCCGAGATCACCTTCGAGGCGCTCCGGGGTCCGTCGCAGACCTGACTCTTTCCAGACGTCCGCTACGATCGCGGGTCGCGGGTCGCGGGTCGCCCGCCACGCGCTCCACCTGGACTGCGGCCAAGACCGATGCGTCCATCCTCGGGCGGGGACACCGCCGGCCCTTCGCGACCCGACCCGGAATAACGTGCGTGTGAGCCACGTTCTGACAGACCTGCCAGCCAGATCAGGCCCCTGAGGGCCGTCAACCTGCCATATCGCGCACCGGAGGCACGTTACGTCGTCTCGAGGGCCTCCCAAGCCCCCGGCTCGTCCTCGGACCCGTCATAACGTGGCCCATGTGCACGTTATTCACGGTTGGGCTTCCCCACGGACACGGGTCCGGCTCCGGCGGACGCGACCCTGGGCTCGGCCGACCCAGCCCCGACCACGCGCGGCGGCCGAACCCGATGTCGAGACGCATACCCACCCGGCGCCGTCCCGACCTCCACTCGATCCCACATCGACAGCGCAGCGACCGCTCGATCCGGCCGCACGAGCCAGCTGCGGATCGACCGGCCGTCAACCGGAAATGCATTCCGCAGCAGCCCTCGATGTGCATCGATACGCGCCCGGTTCGTCCGCCCATTGGCGACGATCACCCAGGTCGAAACGGTCAGCGGGTCCCAACCCCGCTCCATGGCGATCTGCCGCGCAAGCCTGCGCCGCCGATCCATCTGACCGACGAGCTCGTTGACATCGACCACGTCCGTCTTCAGCTCGATGATCACCAGCGCTCGCCTGCCTGGGTGCCACGCCAGGATATCGATGACCCCGCGCTCGCCATAGATCGAGAACGAGACCTCCGGAGCCAGCACCCACTCGGGCAGATCGGCGGCGAACCAGCGCGCCACCGATTCATGAAGGGCCGCGTGACGGCCGCTGACGAGTCGGTCGAGATCGGCACCGCGCGACCGCGAGGTCACGGTCACCTGGATATCGAGCGCCCGAGCGACGTCGAGGATCGTCCCAAGGACGAGCCGCTCGAGGTGTCCGCGCTCGACCCGGGAGATGACCGATCGATCGACCCCGACCTTCGCGGCCACATCTTGCTGGCGCCAGCCGCGTCGGATCCGAACCGCCCGGAAGCGAACGCCGAGCTGCTGGTACTGATCCATGGCGGTAGTCTGGTCGCCGGCACTTCACCCGCACGTATCGCCCGCTCAGTGGCGACTCACCTGACGCTCACCCCGCGGCGGTCGGGGGACCACGCCACCGATGCGAGCAATCGAACGCGCGTTCACCGCGAACCATGTGGATGGGCCGTGCATAAACGAGCCTCAAGGCGTGGACAGCCGCCCCCGCGACGTGGATAACCGGCCGGCGCACGTGGACGGAGCGCCCCGGAACGTGGACAGGCACAAAACAGGGTAAACCACTACATGTTGTGGTCGATGGGACGATCGCAACCCTAGATGTGGTGTTTTGGTCTTGACTTGCCTCCCCCATCGGCGTATCGTTATCCGGGTCACCAGCACACCGAGTCACCGTCAGGCTCCACCCTCGGCATCATCCGCCGATCGCGAGGCCGCCCCCCAGGACCACTCGGCAGGAACGATGTTGGACGCACGCGGCAGCTACCGCGAATCGATGCAGGAGGAGAGAGGCAGATGGCTCGAGCCAACGGCAGCACGGTCCCCGTCATGGACCGCTCGGCGAAGACCAAAGGGACCACGCACCGCCACGCCGGCCCCTACGGAGCGAGCTTTGACGGCACCGCCCCGGATGGCAAGAGCAAGGTCACCGGCCTGACGTTCGAGCGCCGCTGGACGACGCCCGGGATCCACCCCTACGACGAGATCACCTGGGAGTACCGCACCGCCGGCATCTCCAGTGAGTCAGGCAAGAGCGTCTTCGAGCAGAAGGACGTGGAAGTCCCCAACTTCTGGAGCCAGCTCGCCACCAACGTCGTGGTCAGCAAGTACTTCCGCGGCCACCTGGACACCCCGGAGCGGGAGACCAGCGTCCGCCAGCTGATCGATCGCGTCGTCAACACCATCACGGCCTGGGCGGAGACCCAGCATTACTTCGCGACGGATGAGGACCTCCAGACCTTCAAGGCGGAGCTGACCCACCTGATCGTCCACCAGAAGATGGCCTTCAACAGCCCTGTCTGGTTCAACGTCGGGATCGAGGAGCAGCCGCAGTGCAGCGCCTGCTTCATCAACTCGGTCCAGGACACGATGAGCAGCATCATGGACCTCGCCAAGACGGAGGCGATGCTCTTCAAGTTCGGCTCCGGCGCCGGCTCCAACCTCAGCACGATCCGCAGCTCCCGCGAGAACATGACCGGCGGCGGCACGGCGAGTGGCCCCGTCTCCTTCATGAAGGGCTACGACGCGTTCGCGGGC
>JANOIS010000413.1:0-3067 GCA_031407755.1 Chloroflexota bacterium
CAGAGGCCCGCCATCCCGCCACCGCACACGAGCACCTCGATCGGGTCAGCGAGCGGCGTGAGCTCGGTCATCGTGGCGGCTCCTTCCAAACGGCGACGCATTGACAGCGAACGACGGGCATTCGTAGTTCCGCTCGCTAACGTATATTGTCGACAATCCAACGTATGACGTGAGGCGCCACATGACCGTCGGATTCGGGATGATCGGGGCCGGGCAGATGGCCCATATCCACGCCGTCGCGATCGCTGAGCAGGCGCCCGGCGAGGCCCGGCTGGTGGCGGTCACGAGCGGCACGCGCGCCGCGGCGCTCGCGGCCGAATTCGGGGCTGAGACGGAGCCCACTCTCGAGGGCCTGCTGGACCGCAAGGACATCGACGCCGTCATCATCGCCACCCCGCATACGGCCCACCTGCCCAATGTCCTCGCCGCTTCCGCCGCGGGCAAGCACATCCTGCTCGAAAAGCCGATGGGTCTGGAGGTCGACGAGTGCCGCCAGATGATCGACGCCTGTTCGGCTGCCGGTGTCCACCTGAGCCTGGCCAAGATCTCGCGCTGGCTCGAGGCCGTCAAGTTCGGCCACGATCTCGTCGCCGATGGTGCCGCCGGCGAACCGATCGCCATCCACGTCCACCGGCTCTTTCCCGGCTACCCGAACACCGGCTGGCCGCTCGATCCGCGCGAGGGCGGCGCGTGGCTGGACTGGGGGAGCCATGGCTGCGATCTGGTCCGCTGGTTCGCCGGGCGGGAGCCCGAGCTTGTGACCGCGCACTTCGCGTCGCGCCGGACGGACATGCCCGATCTGACCGGGATGGCCACCTACCAGTTCCCGGGCGGCCTGCTGGCCAGCATCTTCATGTCGTATGAGATCCCGGGTTCGGCCGCGACGGAGCGAGCCCACTACACGATTATCGGGACCGAGGCGGTCGTGGATATCCATGCCTACGGAGCGGTCGATATCCTGCGCGGCGACACCCGCGAGGCGGTCTATCGCGACGATCGATTCACTGATGCGAACACGACCTGGGATGAGCACGCGCCCTACTTCCGGCGCGGGTTCGCGGTCCAGGTCGGCGACCTCGTGGATGCCGTCCGGGACGGCCGGCCGCCGGCGATCGGTGGCGAGGAGGGCCTGGCCGCGGTGGCCATGGCAACCGGCGCCCTCCGCTCGTGGCGCGAGGAGATCGTGGTCCGGCTGTAGGGCAGGACGTGCCGGGCCCCGGCGACCCGGTCGGCTGGGCGCTACTCGGCCGGCGTGCGGCGGACCGAACGGGTGTTGTCGTCGAGCCAGTCCCAATCGAGCTCGACGCCGAGGCCCGGCCCTGGCGGCAGGTGTTTGTACCCCTCGGCGTCGATGTCCAGCGGGCCGCCCTTGAGGCCGCGGTAGTAGATCGGGTGGAAGGTCTCCGACCAGCGCCCGTTGGTCATCGACAGCGCCACGTGCAGGTTGGCCGTGTCGAGCAGCGGCTGGTTGATGCCGTGGACCTCCAGCTCGTAGCCCAGGAGATCCGCCATCCCGGCCGCCTTGTGCAGGCCGGTGATGCCCTCCTTCATGTGGACGTCGCCGCGGGCGATATCGAAGGCCCCCATCCGCATGCCCTCGGCCAGTTCGTGGACCCGTAACGTCTCGCCGGCCAGGATGGGGACGTCGAGCTGCTCGGTGAGCCGTTGCAGCTGGAACAGGTTCCGGTCCGGGATGGGCTCCTCGAACCACGCATAGCCGAGGTCGCCGAGGACCTTGCCGGCGCCCAGGGCCTCGGCGTAGGTGTACATCCCGGCCGCGTCCTGCATGAGCGGAAAGTCGTCCCCGACCGCTTCACGGGCCGCCCGATAGCGCGGGATATCGCGATCGAGACCGTCCCAGAACTGGATCTTGAACCCGTGATAGCCCTGCGCCTTGCGCGCCTTGGCCTCCTCGTAGACATCTTCCGGCGTGGGCTCGATGTTGCGGGCCGTGGCGTACGCCGGGATCTTTTCCCGAGCGAGTCCCAGCATCGTCGCGATGGGCAGCCCCGCGACCTTGCCGCGGATGTCCCAGATGGCCACATCGATGGCGCCGGCGATCCCGTCCGAGAGGTTGTAAGCGTGACGGTTCAGCCGGCGCAGCTTCTGCCACAGCGCCTCGCTGGCCAGCGGATCCTCGCCGATCACCTGCGGCGCATACAGGTCGTGGAGGACGTGGATCATCGCCGCGCCGTCGCGCACGTTGGCGTTCTGCATCGTGTAGCCGGTCACGCCGTCGTCCGTGTGGAAGGTGTCGAACGAGTACTCGTACCAGGTCGTGTGGATGCCCTCGGGCAGCACGCCGCCCCACGCCTCGCCGACGTCATAGCCGATGACCCGGGACTCGATGGCCGTGATCTTCATGACGCTCCCTCTTCGCTGGACTGGCCGGGCCCTGGTGCCGGCAGAACGACGCGCCGGGTCAGAGCCGGGGCCTCGTCCGGGATGCGATAGAACTCGTTGACGATGCCGTCCAGTCGGACGGTTCGCGTGTAATGGAAGACATCCACCCCGTCCGCGACAGGCGTCCGGACCCGGACGATGAACTCCGCCCAGTCGGGCTGATTGGCGGCCGTGAAGGCGAGCTCGAGGCCGGCCAGGAGCGCGTGCGGCTCGCACGACAGGTCGGGGAAGAGGATCGGTCCGGTATCCGTCTGGTAGACGTCGATGCGCTCGTTGGCGTTGATGGTCTTGACCGGGTACTCGATGACCGCGGCGTAGCGGTCGTTCCCGAACCGATGGACCCCGAGCAGAGCGTCGTTGGCCAGCACGGCGGCGACGATGTCCGCGGCGGTCGCCAGAAGCTCACCGTCCCGTTCGACGAGGTCCAGGTGGACCCGCTCGAAAGAATCCACGATCGTGGTTGTGAGGCGATCCGACTGGTCGCCGGTCGCTGGTGGCTGGGCCGGCCTGGACAGCCCGGCGCGGGCGAACGTCTTGATGTGCATGAACGCGTCGTCGGAGAAGATCGGCACGAAATCCGCATTGGGCTCCAGCCACAGGTCCGCCGCGGCCCCGACCCGTTCCGTCTTGCAGTCCACGCCAAGGAAAAAGGTGTGGACCCGGC
>JANOIS010000447.1:0-4652 GCA_031407755.1 Chloroflexota bacterium
CCATTCCAGCCAGATCGGCCCATTCCAGCCAGATCGGCCCATTCCAGCCAGGCTGGAGCAAGCGACGCGATACGGCCCTTCCGCCGGGAGGCGGTGCTGGCCAAGGTCACCTGAGGGGTACTCGGCCCTGGAATTCCAGCCTCACTGGAAAACAAGATCCGCTGGGTGCTGATATGAGCGTCAGGCGGGGGAGATGTGGAGCCCGGCGGGACCAAGGGCAGCAATCATGCGTCGCTTGTTCCAGCCGGACTGGAACCGCGGGTCGGGGGGGCCGCCGCGGGTCGTCCGGGGCCGCCGCGGGTCGGGCGGGGCGGCTCGTTCCCGCCGCCAGACGCTCAGTGTCGGCGGCGTTTCACGGCCCGGCCGATGATGCCGCGGGCCTGCTCCTTGTGGGCCAACGCCCAGCCGATCAGCAGCAGGATGATGAAGTTCACCGTCCCGACGCCGGCCGCGTTCAGGTAGCCGAGCTGCTGCCCCACCTCACCATCGATCTTGAGCGCAGGCACCGTCGCGCCGACCAGGCCCAGCTGGAAGAATGGACCCTGCGGCGCTGTGTTAGCCCGAACACTGGTCGGGACCACGCCCTCGGCGGTCTGGCCGCCAACAAGGATCACGTTGGGGCCCGTGATGACGAAACTCGCACCGGTGAGTCCGTTGGGCAGGTCACTGACCTACAGCCGCTTCCACTCGGGAATCTCACCGGTCGCGGTGGGGATGGCCCAGTAGGTCTCGCGCCGTGCCGTGCCATCCGGACCAGCTCCACCGGCGAGGTACAGCGCCCCGTTGGCGGTCCACCCGGCGCCATCATCCCGCGCGTCAGGCAGGTTCGCGGCGTTGTTGACGTCCCAGCGGACGACCTTGCCCTCGTTCTCGTTCTCCGGGAAGCCCTCGACGGCCGCCAGGCCCAGGGCGCCGCGCTGGACGGCCCCGACAGCCCCGTTGCCATCGTGGCCGCCGTACAGCCAGACGAAGTCGCCGACGACCGCGGCTGTCGCATCCGTCTGCGGGATGTTGAGCGGTTGCTCTGCCTCCCAGGCCCCAGGGACCCCCTTCTCGTCGAACTTGCTCTTCCAGGTCGTCGTGACTGGGCCACCGGGCCCGTCGCCGCCGATGAGCAGGATGCCATCCGGCGCAGCCACGCCTGCGGTACCGGCTCGGCCCTCGGGAAGGATCAGGTCCTCCGGTGCTTCGACCCATTCGCCGAGGGCGCCCGTCTGCGGGTCCGGGGTGAGGGTGTAAACCGTGGTCGTGGGGGCTCCGTCGCCGTCCAGCCCGCCGATGACGTAGACCGTGCCCGATACCTGGAGCACGCTGGCGTCTGAACGCGGGGCAGGCAGCGCCGGTCCCTCCGCCCACGTGTCGAAATTGCCGGTGCCGGAGATCTGGGCCACGAACACCGTGGACTGGGCGGTCTCGCCATCCGAGCCGCCCACGTACAGGATCTTGGTCCCAAGCTGGATGGCCGTGCCGTCCGTCCGCGGCGCCGGGAGGCCGACCTGCTCCGGCGAATCGTGCCACGGAACCAGCGCGCCAACGGGCGCCGGGCACGGCAGCGTCTCGTTGTCCGGCGGGCAGAAGTTGATCGGCGACCAGGCGAGAACGCCAAGATCCACAGTCCGGTTGACCGTCAGATAGTACGCGCGGTCCGGGATGTACCCGAGCATCACGAGGATGATCAACATCCAGACGAACGCCTTCATCCCGGCCCACGCCCAACCATCCGCGTCCAGCAGCCCGAAAAGGGCTCGCTTGCGCGGCACGATCACCCCGGTTCCGAGCGCCTGGTGCGCCAATCGTCCTCCCATCCTCACCCGGCAGCCCGTCAACGGGTCGCCAGTCGATCACTCTGCGGTCAGGGTTCCCGCCATGTTCGGGTGCACCGTGCAAATGAAGTCATACATTCCAGCCACGAGGGCTGGGACGGCATACTCCCGCTGGGCAACCCCCGGGAAGATCTCGCCCTTGAACACGCTCGTCGCCCCCTGCTTGATCTCGACATTGTGGTCGATGACGGCATCCTGATTATCGAAACGGATGGTGAACCCGGCATCGGCCGGGGCCGTCAGCGAGGCCGTGTCAAAGGCGAAAGATGCGGCGGCGATCTCGACGACCTCCGCGTTCGGGTCCGCCGATGGGGCCGGCGGCGCACTGCCGCCGGACGCGAACTCATCCGCCCAGCATGCCGGGTATGGCGTGGCGCCGGGCTCCGGTACGAACTTCGGGTCCCGCCAGCCCTTGAACGTCCGGACTTCGCCGGTGACCGGATCGATGGCCGGGTCCAGCAGGTGCTCGTCGCGCTCGATGAAGGTCTGGTCACTCGTGGCGCGCAGGTAGGCGATGAGCTCCTCGATCTGGCGGTAGTTCAGCGATCCCGGCGGGTTCCCCGTGTCCGCCCAGACGGGCATGATGGACTTGGGATTGCCGCACGCGTAGCGCCCGCCGGCCCGCAGGATGTTGTTCAGGAAGTTCTCGTTGAGGTGCTCGAAGAGCTTGTCCTGACGGTTCAGGACAGGGCCGATCCCGCCCTCGCCCTGCTTCCCGTGGCAGCGGGCGCAGTTGGCCTGGTAGACGTTGTAGCCACGCTCGACCTTGGTGACCTGCTGGGCGGTGATCTCCTGGGTCAATCGCGGGGTCGTCAGCCCGAGCGGCGCACCAAGCTCGTAGAACCAGTACAGCGCCACGAACAGGATGACGACGACAACGGCGAGAAATCCGACCCAGCGGGCATTCGACGACTGGCGGACGACCTGTGCGGCTCGTTCAGGGGTGAGCTCGAACTTTCGCAGCGCGGGCGGTGACGTGAATCGCTCGGTCGGCGCGGGCGTGGCAGGCGGGCGGGTCGCGGGCAGACGCTGCCCGGGCTCGAGCTGGTCAGGCTCGCTGCCGTCGGGCGGGCGTCCGGGCGTGTCGGTCATCGGTGGCCTCGACGGGTTCGCGCGGTCATGGCGTCAGATGCAGCCGGTGGGGGTGCGCGGCGGGATGATGCCGGGCTGACCGAGCGCCACCGGCAACGGCCCCAGCGTGATCTTGCCGGTGTCGATGATCAGCGCGCCTCCGCCATCCACCGCGATGGAGAACCGATCCATGCCGCGCGGCGCCGGTCCATATTGGGCACCGTCCGCCTTGACTCCGAGGCGATCGTAGCGCGACCCATGGCACGGGCACTCGAGCCAGAAGTTCTTCTCGCACGCGTTGGGCTTGCAGCCGAGGTGCGGGCAGCGCTGGTAGAGGGCTCGCACGTTGAGTGCCTCGCCGTTCCCGGTCGTGTCCTCGCCCGGGATGAAGCGCTGCTGCGCGGGATCGACGAGGATCACGAAGGCGCGCGCCTCCGCGAAATAGGCCGGGAAACCTTCGTCGATCGGGAGAGCCGTGTTCGCGGCCTTGACGTCCTCGAGCGTGCCGATCGGGAACTTGCCCCCGAATCCGGCGGCCAGGTTCGGCCAGATGAACCCGATGCTGCCGGCCGCGATCTCGAGGAACCACAGCCCAACCCCTGCGCCAACGGCGCGGCGCATAAGCTGCCGGCGCGACAATCCCTGAACCTGCTCGTGGCGCAGCGACTTGATCGCCTCGGACGTGATGGCCTGGGGCTTGTCTGCGGCTTCGACGTGGTAGTTGCTCATACGCCAGGGGTTCCTCGGGACCGGATCACAGGGCGAAGTACATGCCGGGGGCGGTCACGTACGGGATGACGAAGGTATACCCCGGACCGCGGAAGAAGATGCCGACGAAGGTCAGCACCAGGCCCAGGATGCAGAACAGCGTGAACAGCATGACCGCGGTCTTGCGCTGCGACGGCCGGGTGGCGAGGATGTCGCCCCGATCGACGAACGGGATGAGTGCCGCCCCGACCAGCACGAACGTCGGCGCCAGGACGCCGGCGACGGTCGGGTGGAAGTACGCCAACAGCTCCTGGAGCCCCAGGAAGTACCACGGCGCCTTGGCCACGGCGGGGGTCACGTTGCCGTTAGCCAATTCCTCAAGGGGAGCGTTGATGAACAGCCCCATCAGCAGCAGGAAGATGCTCATGACACCGGCCGCCAGGAACTCGATGGACAGCAGGTGCGGCCAGGTCATCACCGTGTCGTCCGGTTCCTTCTGGACACGGACGACGGCGTCCTGCTTGACCAGCGCCAGCAATCGATAGGGCCGCGCGGACATCGGCACACGCTGCTTGTCGATCTCCGTCCGCCGGTTCGGATCGACCGGCAGGACCTCGCGACGCTCGGTCGGAACCTTGGTGTCTGTCATAGCGGCCCGCTGATCCCGCCGTCTTTCCTGATCCGCCAGAAGTGCACGGCAAGGAATATCGCCGCCACCAGCGGCAGGACCATGATGTGCAGCACGTAGAAACGCAACAGGGTGTTCTGGCCGACCTCCACCCCACCGAGCAGGATGCGCGAGACCGGCGTGTTGAACAACGGCGCGTAGCCGCCCATGTTCGTGCCGATGGTGATCGCCCAGTAGGCGATCTGGTCCCAGGGCAGCAGGTAGCCCGTGAAGCTCAGCATGATGGTCAGGAACAGGAGCACGACCCCGACCACCCAGTTGAACTCACGCGGTGGCTTGTAGGCCCCGTGATAGAACACCCGCATCATGTGCAGGAACACGAAGAAGACCATCAGGTGGGCGCCCCACCGGTGGATGTTGCG
>JANOIS010000456.1:0-1918 GCA_031407755.1 Chloroflexota bacterium
CGCTCGGGAGATCGACCGAGTCGTCAAGCTCGCGCTTCCGGCGGCCGTCGGCATCGTCGAGAACACGCAGGTCATCGCCGCCCTGGAGGGCGTGCTGCCCGTCGTGGGCCGCCTCGTCGCCGGAGCGGGCGTCATCGATGCCACGTCTGCCTCGATCGCTCGCCGGGTCGCCGCCGTCCGGCGGTCCCTGACCGGAGGTGCCGGCTGATGGAGTTGCTGCTCGCGATTCTGTCCGGGGCCGCCCTCTGGCTCTTCCTGATCGTGCTGATTCTGTTCCTCGATCGCATCCGGAGGGCGCTGGCTGGCATCGACGTGTCACTTTCCAAGGTGGCGATGGGCGTGCGCGCCATCGAGGTCGAGACGGCCATGCTTCCCGACCAGCTGCCGATCACCGCGACAGCCCTGACCCAGATCACCGAGGGGGCCGAGGCTCTCGCGGGCAACCTTGCCTCGGCTGATGGGCACCTCGCCCAGCTGGCCCCCCAGGAGAGCTGAGCATGTGTTTCAAGAACCTCCCGGTCGTCTTCGACGAGGCCGGCAAGGCGCACCTGCGTGAAGGGATCAACGACCCGTACGTGTACAAGCCGGTGCCGACGGCCGAGGAGCGCCAGGAGCGGATCGCGGGCATGTTGGCCCGAAACGGGCATATCAAGGAGATCAGCATCGACCCCGTCACTCGGGTGGCGGGTGCTCTGGCATTCCACAGCGTGGTGGACCTCGAGAATCGGACGGTTCACGACGCCCATTCGATGGCTACGCTGTTTCGTGGCTACGAGGTCATCCTCAAGGGCCGGGACCCCCGCGACGCGATCTACATCTCGAGCCGCGCCTGTGGCGTATGTGGCGGCGTGCACGCCAATTGCGCCGCCGAAGCGATCGAGATGGCGTTCGGGATCGCGCCACCCCCGATGGGCATCGTCGTGCGCAACCTGGGACAGGCTGCCGAGTTCCTGTACGACCATCCGCTCCATCTGTTCCTGTTGGCCGGCCCGGACTATTCGGAGCCGATCATCAAGGCGACCAATCCGGAAGTGTGGGCCCTGGCCGAGACGGCGACGACGCTGCATGGCGCGGTCCACGGCTTCGCCAGGATGAGCGACATCATGTCGGCCATGACCCCGCTCTCCGGGTCGCTCTACCTGGAAGCCTTCGAGGTCACGCGCAAGGCCCGGGAGATGTGCGCCCTGATCTGGGGCAAATACCCACATCCGCAGACGATCGTGCCCGGCGGGATCAGCACCACCGTCACGATGCAGACCCTCAACGAGTACCAGATCCGGCTCTTCGCCCTGCTGGACCATTCCAAGCGCATGGCCCTCATCTGGGACGACATCTCCAAGTTCCTGTACGCGGCCAAGCCGGAGTATCGGCAGGTCGGGATCCGGCCGAAGAGTCTCATCGACCTCGGGATCTGGGAACACCACGAGGCATACGACGCGACGTATGCCAATGCGAATGCCTGGGGAGAGCGCCGCTGGGCGACCCCGGGAGCCATGGTTGACGGCGAGCTGCGGACCACCGACCTCCACCAGATCAATCTCGGGCTCGAGGAGTTCGTCGAGCACTCCTTCTACGAGCCCTGGGCGACCGGAACGCCGAAGTTCGCGACCGATCCGCTGGGCAATCCGCTCAGCCCGCATCACCCGTGGAACAAGGAGACGCTCCCGGCGCCGCAGGGGCGCAGTTGGAAGGAGAAGTACACCTGGTCCACCTCGCCACGCTGGGACCGCGAGGTCCTCGAGGCGGGTGCCTACGCCCGCCTGTGGCTGACGGCGGTCGCGGGCAAGGTGCCGGACAACCCCTTCATCGAGGCGACGGGCACGAGCATGCGCCTGACCCTGCCGAAAGGGGCGCTGCCGGAGATGGTCCTAGAGTGGCACGTCCCGGCGGAGAACAACGCGATCGAGCGCAACCTCGC
>JANOIS010000458.1:0-29800 GCA_031407755.1 Chloroflexota bacterium
TGATGAAGACACGCAGCACCCTGACCGGCAACGACCACTCGATCGATGAATATGAGGCCGCCAAGCTCGATCCCGTGGTCATCCGAGAGCAGGTCTCGCCGATCTGGCGCGCCCCGCAGTTCGTGTGGCAGGTTCGCGAGGCGCTGACCGAGATCATCTGTCCGGAAACGCCGCTGGACTGCGACGAGGTCGACTCGGGCGGTTACCGCGTGACCACCAGCCTCAACTGGGAGATGCAGAAGATCACCGAGAAGTGGGTCTACGTGGCAGCGCGGGCACCCCAGGCCAAGGATCCGCGAGCCCTCCTGAAAGCCAAGAAGATCCCGACCTCCGAGTGGGGCTGGATCCTGAACCTCAAGGGTCGCAATATTCACAACGCCGCGGCCGCGGTCATCGATTACCGGACCGGCCAGGTCCTCGCGTACGTCGGCAGTGCCAGCTACACCGCCAAGGGCAACAAGAAGTTCCAGCCGCAGTTCGATGTCCTGGCCGATGGATGGCGCCAGCCGGGCTCAGCGATCAAGCCGATCGACTACGCCATCGGCATCGAGGATGAGACCCTGACGGCGAGCACGATGTTCATGGACGTCGTGACCGATTTCGGCAAGGGTTTCACCCCAACCCAGGCGGACAAGCTGGAACGTGGGCCCGTCCGCTTGCGCAGCGCTCTCCAGTTTTCGCTCAACGTGCCCGCCATCAAAGGCGCCATCATCCAGGGCCTCGATCACACGTTCGACCGGTCCAAGGACTTCGGCCTGACCTACCACAGTACCGCGATCCCGGTCCTGTCAATGGGCATCGGGACGCTCGAGACCCACCCGATCGATATGGTCAGCGCGTACGGCACCATCGCCAATGGCGGGGTCCGGATGCCGCGCCAGACGATCACGAGGGTCGTCGACGAGGACGGTCGTCAGGTCTGGCCGATCGATGACGCCAAGCCCGAGGGTATCGAGGTCATGAGCCCACAGGCCGCGTACATCGTGACGGACATCCTCGCCGGCAACACCCAGGCCAAGGTCAATCCGTTCTGGGCCAAGTTCGCCATCTACCGCGACGGCAAGCGCCGCCCGGCCGCCTACAAGACCGGGACGACCAGCGACAATCGCGACGTCCACGCGTATGGCTACCTTGCGCCGCCCAAGAACCAGGACCGGCCGGGCCTGGTCGCGGGTGTCTGGATGGGCAACAGCGACAACAAGCCCAACAAGGGCAGCCTCTCACTCGATTCCTCGGCACCGCTGTGGTCGGCGATCCTGAGCGAAGTCAGTCAGGACTATGGGATCTCCCAGTTTGCCGCGCCCGGTGGGCTCGAGACGGCGACGGTCGACGCCTTCACTGGCCTCAAGCCCGGCCCGTTCACCAGCAAGACCGTGAAGGAGCTGTTCCTTCCGGGCACGGTCCCGACGGAACGAGAAACGATCCGGGTGTCCCTCGAGATCGATGAGGCGTCCGGCAAGCTGTGGCGTGACGGCTGTGTCGGCCCCAGGGTCAGCAAGGGTTTCTTCGACCTGAGCGAGGTCGAGAGCAACTTCCCGGCCTGGCAGAAGGCCAACCGCGGCTGGGCGGCCCGCGCCGCGAAGGGTCCAGGAACCCGTGGCGGTCCCGAAAAGACGCGGACCTCGTATTTCTACAGCAATGGGTTCGCGCCGTATGGCCGCTCGTGGGGCGCACCGTTCGCGCCGCGCGAGAAGTGCCCGCTGGCGCCCCCACCGTGCGACGTTCAGCCGCCGGATCCCGAGCCGTCGGATGCCCTGCCGCCCCCGACCCCGATCCCCTGCCCGAGCGCGGAGCCGACACCGTTCGGGTCCGACGGGAACGGCAACGGCAACCGCACCCCGAGGCCGACGAAGCGACCCTGACCCAGCGGGCCAGGTGGGCGATCAGAAGGTGACGATCGAGGCCCCGTCGCCGCCCTCGCCACGCTCGCCCGGCCGCACCGAGGCGACCAGCGGGTGGTCCGTGGCAGCGGCCCGGACAGCATCGCGCAGCGCACCCGTGCCGAGGCCGTGGATGATCAGCGCGGATGCAAGGCCGGCAAGACCGGCGTCGTCGAGGTAGCGCGACAGCGCCTCGAGCGCCTCCTCCACCCGAGCTCCACGCAGGTCCAGGGATGCCGCGACGGTCCGCGCCCGCTGGAGCCGCAAGGCGCCCGCATTGGTGGCCGGTCCGGCCAGTGGCGGATCGGCGCCGCGACCACCAGCGCCAGCAGCGCCACGGACCTCATCGAGACCTGGCTCGAGGTCGTCCAGATCGACCATCACCCGCATCCCGCCCGCCTCCAAGGTCGCCCGGCGCCCACCCTTCTCCAGCGCGGCGATCCGGCCCTCCCAGCCACCCGAACGGCTGCGCGCTCGGTCCCCGACCCGCCACGTCCGGGGCGCGACCGGGACGGGCGTCGGGTCGCCTGGAGCCGCGGGCAGACGACCGGCGATCGCCTCCGCGCGCGCGACCGCGTCATCGATGGACGCGGTCGTGATCGTCTCGCGCTCGAGCGAGATCCGGGTCTGGGCCAGTTCATCGCGGAGATCCGCGACCACCCGATCCGCCTCCGAGCGGGCGGCACGGACGTGCTCGTCGACATCGCGCCTGGCGCGACGGCGTTCCTCCTGGGCCGTACGCAACGCCTCGACGGCCCGGACCTCAGCGGCGCGGGCACGTTCCAGGGCATCGCTTGTCTCGCCCTCGGTCGCCTTGATCGATGCCAGCGTTGCCTCGAACGAACGTTGCGCGTCGGTCAGGCGCGACCGGGCGTCATCGACGATACCGATCGGCAATCCGAGGCGCTCGGCGATGGCGAACGCTTGGCTGCCGCCGGGGAGCCCGATGGTCAGGCGGTAGGTCGGCGTGAGCGTGTCCAGGTCGAACTCGACCGCCGCGTTGCGTGCCCCAGGCGTGGTGTGGGCATAGGCCTTCAGCTCGGCGTAGTGGGTCGTGGCGGCCACGATGGCCCCGGCCCGGATGAAGTGATCGAGGAGGGCCTGGGCGAGCGCGGATCCCTCGGTCGGGTCCGTTCCGGCGCCGAGCTCGTCGAGCAGCACGAGCGTGCCGGGTCCGGCCGCCTCGACGATGGCGGTGATCCGTCGGAGGTGCCCGGAAAACGTCGACAGCGATTGCGCGACGGACTGTTCGTCGCCGATGTCGGCGAAGACGTCGCGCCAGATCGGCAGACGGCTGCCGGCCTCCGCCGGGATGTGGAGGCCGGATTGATGCATCAGGCTGAGCAGGCCGATGGTGCGCAGGGTCACGGTCTTGCCGCCGGTGTTGGGGCCGGTGACGACGAGGGCGCTGAACCCGTCGCCGAGGCGCACGTCGATCGGGATGACCCGACCGGACAGACCTGGATGCCGTGCGGACAGCAGGATGACCTCGGGCCGGTCGGCGGTCTCGGCCCGGGTCGCGCTCATCTCGCCGGCGAGGGTCGCCCTGGCAGCCCACAGATCGAACCGTGCCAGAGCGTCCAGGGTCTCGCGCAGGGCCGCGGCATTGGCGGCGATGAGCGTCGACAGATCATCAAGGATCCGGGCGATCTCCTCGCGTTCCGCGACCTGAGCCTCGCGCCAGGCGTTGCCGAGCTCGACCACGACGAGCGGTTCCACGAACAGGGTCTGGCCGCTGCCCGAGGCGTCGTGCACGATGCCCTTGACCCGCGAGCGGGCCTCGGCCTTGACCGGGACCACGTAGCGACCGTTGCGCAGCGTGACGATGGGTTCCTGGAGCGAGCTGCCGAGCTCACTCCCCACGAGGGTATCCAGCCGGCGGCGCAATCGGTCATACGCCACACGAACCGCGGCGCGCAGGCCTCCCAGGCGGGGCGATGCCGTGTCGAGCAGCTCACCGGCCGGATCGAAGCTCCGGGCAAGCGTGCTTCGGATGGCGGGCAGGCCGTGCAGCTCACGACCGAGATCCCGCAGCAGCGGTCGGCGCTCCTCACCGAGCGCCAGCGCCAGCCGAGCCGTGGCATCCAGCGTGTCCGCGATCTCCAGGAACTGCGCGGGTTCCAGGCGCCCACCGCGCGCCGCCCGTTCCACCCACGGTCCGATGTCGTGCGCCGCACCGATGCCCACGCCCGGCCGCTCCTCGATGAGGGCTCGCGCCTGGTCCGTCTCGTCCAGGCGGCGCATGACGATGATCGGGTCAGCTGATGGCTCCAGCGCCTCCGCCTGCCGGCGCGACGGCGGAAACGAGGTCGCGTTGGCCAGACGTTCGCGGATGAGCGGGAATTCGAGCAATGCCTGCGATCTGACGTCCATCGTGTCGGCGAGCGTCAACGGCCCGTGCCGCGGCCGGACACGGATCGGTGGAGGGCGATCGCGAAGCGCCACGGACGTGACGCCCAGTCATCACCGGCGTAGGCCACCCCGATCCGCGGACTGGCCTCGACCATCTCCGTCGTCGGATCATCGGGCGGTTGCTCCAGCCGGAGCGACGACCTCGGGTCGCACAGGTCCACGCCGGTGACGGCGGTATCCACGCCGAACGCCGCGGCCACCAGGCCAGGCCCACTCGCGAGCCGATGGTCGGCGACGGCGGCCATGCGCTCGCGGGACGTCGCCATCCCGACGGCCGTCCGCGCCGCGCGACGACGACTGGCGACAGCCATCCGGTCAACACGCATCCGATCCATCCCGATCAGCGGTTCCACGGCCCGGATGAGCACGGCGCCTGGCTTGCCCTCCGCCTCGGTGACCACGTTGAGGCAGTCGTACATCCCGTAGACAAGGTACACGTAGGCGATCCCGGGCGGGCCAGACATCACCCGGTTGCGGCCGGTCGATGCAAACCTGGCGTGCGAGGCCCGGTCGTCCGAGCCGCCGTACGCCTCGACCTCGACGATCCGGCCTTCGCGACGGCCAGTCTCGTCGTCACGGATCAGACGCACGCCGAGGAGGCTCCGCGCGACCGCCGCTGTTGGGCCGGCCAGCATCGTCCGGTCCAGAACGTTCAGCCAGCGACGCCGGAGTACAGGACGAAGAGCCGGTCCGGGATGAACAGGTCGAACACCGTGAAGAAGCCCGGGATGATGACCGTTCGGAAGAAATCCACGATGGTCGAGGAGTCGAGCGCGGTCCAGAGCGATCTGAGCCACGACAACTCCTGGGCATCGACCGCGATGCCGCGCACGCTGAAGAACGAATCCAGGATGACCACGACCGACAGCAGGATGAGCCCGAACTGGACGATGCCGAGCACCCCGCCGATGATCTCGTCCACGAAACGGGCCTTTTCAAAGAGTGGCTGGGGCTTGTAGAAGCCCTGGACGACCAGGGCGAACGCGATCGCTGCCGCAAGGAACACGGTCCCAAAGCCGATCATGTAGCTGTATTCCCGGGCGAACTGGGTCCAGTTCTGGCCCAGGAACGCCCCGAGTGGGTCGGCAAGGTTGGCGGCGAACAGGAACGAGAACAGGATGGAACCGATGCCGATGACGCGACGGATCGTGCCCTGCGCGAAGCCGAGTACGAAGAATGCCAGGAACAGGAGGGCGAGCAACAGGTCGACGATGCCGAACCCGCCCAGGAACTCCCCGAGGTCCACTGACCCTCCCTTGGGTGACGTAGATGAGCCCCGAACCGATCAGCCCGGAGCCACGCTAGCGTAGCAGTGCGAATCGGCGGGTCGCAAGCGGCGCGGGCCGGTCGGTGGGGTTTGTTGTGGTCAGGTCCGGATGCGGCCGTCGACATCGACGGCCAGACCGGCGCTGATCGCCGCGATCGCCGTGTCGATCTCGTCCTCGGTGAGGGTCCTATCGTCGGCCGCGAACACCAGCCGGAAGGCGAGGCTGCGCTCGTCGTCGGACAACGGTCGGCCACGGTAGATATCGAACAGATCCAGCGTCGCGAGCAGCGGCCCCCCATGGCGGCGGATGGCCGTCTCGACGTCCGTCGAGCGACGATCGCCGGCGACGACGACGGCGAGGTCGCGCTCCACGACCGGGTGTCGCGACGGCGTCCGTCCCAGCGGGACTGCCGGCTGGCCACCGGACAACCCCGCGATCGCGAGTTCCGCGATGATGATCCGATCCGTGCGCAGGTCCAGCGCCCCATGCACGCTCGGGTGCAACTCCCCCACGCGACCGGCCAGATCCGACCCGGCCGTCACGAGGGCGGCGCGGCCCGGGTGGAGGGTCGGATCATCGGCCAGCGGCGCGTACGCGGGGCGCGGCATGCCGAGGGAGCGGGCGATGACCTCGACGATGCCCTTGGCATCGTCGAGGTCATACGGCCGGGTCGGACGGTTCCAGGCGGGGATCTCGGCCGGGCCAGTCAGAAGCAGGCCGAGGCGCCACCACTCGTGCGTCCCGGTCCCGCCATCCACGGTCCCGTAACCTTTGCCGATCTCGAACAGCGCGACGTCGGGACGACCCTGACGGAGATTCGTCGCGGCGACCTCCAGCAGGCTGCCGATGAGGCGCTGGCGCATGACGGAATGCTGGCTTGAGAGCGGGTTGGTCACGCTGACCGGCCGGCCACCGGCACTCCCCTCGCCCGGCACCGGCGGGTCATGGACCGCGGGGAAGCGCTCGACCATGGCCGGCGAGACCAGGGCGAAGGTGACGGCCTCGGTCAGGCCCGCTCCGACCAGTGCCGCGCGCACGGCATCGCGCAAGCGCAACGGTGAGTGACGGTACGGGGGCATCGCCGTGTGAGGCAGGATCTGCGGGATCAGCTCGTAGCCGTGCACGCGGGCGATCTCCTCGATCACGTCCGCCTCGATGACCAGGTCGCGTCGCCACGACGGCACCAGCGCGACCAGCGTGTCGGACAAACCCGGGTCCACGTCGAGCGGTTTCGGTTCGGCGGCGACGACCACCCGGCTGCCCGCCGGCGCCGGCTCGGTGGCGATCCCGACACGCGCCAGGAGCGCCCGTTGGTCCTCGCTCGGGATGTCCGCCCCGAGCAGGCGCACGACACGAGCCGGCCGGAAGGCGACCCGCGCCAGAGCCGGTGCCGTCGGATCCGTATCGACGACGCCGCGGGCCACCTCGCCGCCGGCCCAGTCCGCGATGAGGCGGGCCGTGTGATCGGCACCCAGCCGCGCGAGGCGGTATTCCTGGCCCTTCTCGAAGCGCAGGCTGGCCTCGGACCGCAGGGCGTACCGGAACACGGTCCGGCGAATGCTGATCGGATCGAAGATGGCCGATTCGACGATGACGTCCGATGTGCCCGGCCCGATCTCGGACGCCGCCCCGCCCATGACCCCGGCGATGCCGATCGGGCCGGTCGGGTCGGCGATGAGCAGTGTCTCGGGATGCAGGTCGCGCACGACGTGGTCGAGCGTCTCCAGCTGTTCGCCGGAGCGAGCCAGCCGAACGATGATCCGACCGTCGTGGACCGCCGCCGCATCGAACGTGTGGATCGGCTTGCCGAGCTCCAGCATCACGTAGTTGCTCACGTCGACGACGTTGTTGACCGGACGCTGGCCGGCCGCGATGAGCCGCATCTGGATGTGATCCGGGGATGGCCGGACCGTGACGCCACCGACCAACCGGCCGACGAAGCGCGGGCACAGGCCGGGCTCATCGACCTCCACGGTCAGGCGCTCCACGACGGACGCCCCGGACTCGGGCGGGTCGCTCTCGGGGAAGTGGACCGGAGCTCCGGTCAGCGCCGAGACCTCGCGGGCGAGACCGACCATGCACAGCACGTCGCCGCGGTTCGGCTTGACATCGACATCGAGCACGACGTCGCCGTACAGGTCGACGAGTGGCATGCCCAGGGGGGCGTCGGCCGGCAGGATGAGGATCCCCTCGCCGTCGCCTGTCAGGCGCAGCTCGTCGCCCGAGCACAGCATCCCGTTGCTGACGACGCCCATCTTCTCGGTCCGCTCGATGCGCCGATCGCCCGGCAGCACGGCACCGGGCAGAGCCACCGGTATGCGCTGGCCCACGGCGAGGTTCGCGGCGCCGCACACGATGTCCAGTGGCTCGCCGCCGCCGACCGAGACACGGGTGAGGGACAGACGGTCGGCCCGCGAGTGCTTCTCGACGCTCAGCAGCTCACCGACGACCACGTTGTGCCAGTCGGCCCCCCAGCGCTCAAGGCCCTTGACCTCCATCCCGAGCAGGGTCAGGCGATCCGCCAGTTGCTCGGGCGTGAGCTGGATATCGACGTACTCACGCAGCCACGACAGCGGCACCCTCATCGGAATTGCCCGAGGAAGCGCAGGTCGTTGTCCATGTACAGCCGCAGGTCGCCCACGCTGTGACGCAGGTTGGCGATGCGCTCGACGCCCATCCCGAAGGCGAACCCCTGATAGCGCTCAGGGTCCAGTCCGCCGTACTGGAGCACGACCGGGTGGACCATGCCGGCGCCGAGGATCGTCATCCAGCCGCTGCGCGAGCAGGCCGGACAGCCCGAGCCGCCGCACACGACGCACTCGACATCGAAGGCAACCGACGGTTCTGTGAACGGGTAGTAGCCCGGCCGGAATCGGGTCCGTTTGTCCGCGCCGTACATGGCCCTCGCGAACTGGTCGAGGAGGCCCTTGAGATCGCCCATCGTCGTGCCCTCATCGACCATCAGGCCTTCGACCTGGAAGAACTCGCTGGCGTGGCTGGCGTCGATCGCCTCATACCGAAAACAGCGACCCGGGAGGAGGGCGCGGATGGGTGGCCGCTCGCCGTGCATCACGCGGATCTGCCCGGGCGAGGTGTGGGTTCGCAGGAGATGACCATCGATATCGACGTAGAGCGTGTCCCACAGGTCGCGCGCCGGGTGATCCGGCGGGATGTTGAGCATCTGGAAGTTGCGGACGTCATCCTCGATCTCGGGGCCTTCATACACGACGAACCCGAATTGACCAAAGATCTCGGCGATCTCCGCGATCGTCTCGTTGATCGGGTGCGGGCTGCCCCGCCGGATGGGCCGGCCGGGGGTCGTGACGTCAACCGCCTCTGCCGCCAGTCGGGCGCCCAGTTCCGAGCCGCGCAGTGCCGTGCCCCGCTCGGCAAGGGCTCCCTCGATGGCCGTCCGGACGCTGTTCGCCACGGCCCCGACGCGCGGGCGATCCTCGGCCGGCAGGCCACCGATCCCGCGCAGAGTCCCGGTCAGTCGTCCCTTCTTGCCCAGCACGTCGAGCTCCAGCGCGCCGAGCGCGGCAACATCCGGCGCCGCGGCGATCGACGCCACGGCCTCCTCGCGGAGCGTCTCGAGATCGCTGGTCAGGTCGGCGAGGTCCACGGTCGTCCTTGGCTGCTGGGGCTGGCCCCGCGAATCACGAACCCCCGATCGTCAGCGACGTCGAGGGCTCGGTCGTCCGGCGTCGGGCGTGATACGGACGCGGCTCAGGCGCTCGGCGCAGGGGCTTTGGCGAGTTCGACGATCCGCCCGAACGTCGCGCTGTCGCGGACGGCGAGGTCGGCCAGGATCTTTCGATCGATCTGGATGTCCGCCAGCTTGAGGCCATTGATGAATCGGCCGTAGGTCAGCCCGTTCTGGCGCGCGGCGGCGTTGATCCGGACGATCCACAGCTCGCGCATCTGGCGCTTGCGCTGCTTGCGGTCGCGGGTCGCGTAAGCGAGGGCATGGAGGAGTGCCTCGCGAGCCGGCTTGATCAGCTTCGACTTCGTCCCCTTGCGACCCTCCGAGGCCTTGAGGAGGCGCTTGTGGCGCCGATGCGACGTGACGCCGCGCTTGACTCGTGCCATGACGGTTTCAGGCTCCTCGCCGCTCTAGAGGTACGGGAGCAGGCGCTGGACCTGCCGCTTGTGCTCGGGCCCGAGCAGGGACTTGCCGGCGTAACGGCGCGTCCGACGGGACGACTTGATCTCGAGGTGGTGGCCGCTCCAGGCGTTGACCCGGCGGTACTTGCCCGAACCGGTCACGCCGATCCGCTTCTGGGCCGCCTTGTGGCTCTTCATCTTGGGCACGGTGCCTACTCTCCTGTCCGCACCGGCTCCGCGGCCGGGGCTCGTTCAGTCTTCGTCGCGACGGGCGCTCGGGCCGCTGCGGGAGCGGCGGCCGGCTGGGCCGCGGGTGTCGTCTCTGGTTCGGCCTGGGGCTTGGCCTCGGCCGTTGGGGTCGCGGCTTGCGGGCTGACTGGTGCGGTCTCGGTGGCCTCGTCGGCGGTCGGGTCCTCGGCCGGGATGGCCAGGGCATCCGCGGGGACCGCGTCCACAGCGTGCTTGCGATCCGGAGCGTCGTGACTCTTGGGTTTGTGGGTCGAAGCCATCGTGAGGTGCATCGACTTGCCTTCGAGCAACGGCATCCGTTCCGCTACTCCATGATCCTTGACTCGCTCGACGAACCGGGCGAGGAGGTTGCGACCGATCTCCGGATGGGTGAGTTCTCGACCCCGGAACCGGACGGTGACCTTGATCCGGTCGCCGTCTCCAAGGAACTCCACCGCCCGATTGACCTTGGTGTCGAAGTCACCGACACCGATCTTGGGCGAGAGACGGACTTCCTTGAAGGTCACCGAGCGCTGTTTGCGCTTGGCTTCCTTGTCCCGCTTCGTCAGTTCGTACTTGTATTGTCCAAAGTCGAGGAACTTCACCACCGGCGGCTGCGCCATCGGGGCAACCTCGACGAGGTCGTACCCTCGCTCCTGCGCCATCTCGAGGGCCCGTGGCGTGGGCATCACGCCCAGCTGTGCACCCTCTTCATCGACCACCCGAACCTGTGGGATCCGGATCATCTGGTTGATTCGCAGGTCTCGACTGATGGTTCACCCCTTGTGCAGAACGGTTGGTTCACGCCGACGGCAGGCAGACATACGTCCCCCTACCGGGCGAGGCGGCAGGATAGCACAGCCGTCCCACGAGGCGCGCCCTCAGCCGACGCCGCGAGCACTTACCTCGCCCGCGAAGCGGTCGGCGAGATCATCCCAGCCGACCGTCTCCTGGGGTTCGTCGCGGGCCGCTCCCCGGCGCCGGACGGCCGTGACTCGGGCCTCGATCTCGCGATCGCCGAGGACGAGCATGTACGGCACCTTCTGTTCCTGCGCGGCCCGGATCTTGTATTGCATCCGGTTCGACGAGCCGTCCACCTCCGCCCGGATGCCCCGGCCTCGGAGCACGCCGGCCAGCTCCTCGGACGCCTCGATGTGGCGGTCGGCGATCGGGATGACCACCGCCTGCACGGGCGCCAGCCAGAGCGGGAACGCCCCCGCGAAATGCTCGACGAGGATGCCGATGAATCGCTCCAGTGAGCCATAGATGGCGCGATGGATGGCGATCGGGCGCTGCTCCTTGCCTTCCTCGTCGGTGTAGGTCAGGTCGAACCGCTCGGGCAGCATGACGAGGTCGATCTGGATGGTCGCCATCTGCCATTCGCGCCCGAGGGCGTCATCGATGTAGATATCGATCTTGGGCGCGTAGAACGTGCCGTCCTTGGGCTTGACCACGAACTCGGCCCCCGACCGCATGAGCGCGGCGTGGATCAGTTCCTCGGCGCGTTCCCAGAGCTTCGGGTCCCCGATGGCCTTGTCCGGCTTGGTGGCGAACGCGAAGCGCGGCGTCAGACCCACCCACGCGTAGGCCTCGCGGACCTCGCCCAAGAGGGCCTCGATCTCGGGCGTGAGCTGATCCGGGCGGACGTACAGGTGCGCGTCGTCCTGGACGAATTGGCGCACACGGGTCAGGCCGCTGAGGGCGCCGGAGCGCTCGTTGCGGTGCAGTCGACCGTACTCGTTGAAACGCAGCGGCAGGTCGCGGTACGAGCGCTTCTTCGAGCGATAGATGAAGGTCGATTCCGGGCAGTTCATCGGCTTGAGGCTGAAGAGCTGCTTCTCCGACTCGACGATGAACATGTTGTCTCGGTAAAGGTCCCAGTGGCCGGACTGTTGCCACAGCTTCTCGCTGACCAGGATGGGCGTCGAGACCTCCTCGTAGCCGCGGCGCTCCTGCAGCTCACGCATGGCCGATTCCAGGGTGCGCCAGATGCGCTGGCCCTTGGGATGCCAGAACGCCGAACCCGGCGAGACGTCATGGAACGAGAACAGGTCGAGCGCCACGCCCAGCCGGCGGTGGTCGCGCTTCTTCGCCTCGGCGCGGCGCCACAGGTACGCGTCCAGGTCCTCCTGGCTTGTCCAGGCGGTGCCGTACACGCGCTGGAGCATCGGGCGCTTCTCGTCGCCGCGCCAGTAGGCACCGGCCGTGCCGAGCAGTTTGAACGGCCCGATCTGGCCGGTGGAGACCACGTGCGGGCCGCGACACAGATCGATGAACGGGCCCTGGCGATAGAAGGTCGTGGGTGGCATCGGCGTACGGTCGCGTTCCGCGGCGGCGGCCAAATCGTCGATGATCTCGACCTTGAAGGGCTGGTCGTGCTCGACCAGGGCGGCACGCCCCGCCTCCGGGGTCTCCTCGGTCAGCTCGAATGGGTGGTCGGCAGCGATCGATTCGCGCATGCGCGCCTCGATGGCGGGGAGATCGTCGGGGGTCAGTGGTCGGGGCAGCAGGAAGTCGTAGTAGAACCCGTCCGCGATGACCGGACCGATACCGAGTTTCGTGCCCGGGAACAGGTCCAGAACGGCCTCGGCCAGAACGTGTGCTGCGCTGTGGCGCATCGGACCGAGATCGCCGCTGGCGCCGTGGTCCATCAGCTCAACGGCGCTCCCCCGCTCGGGCGCCTCGAGCAGCTCGTCTTCGATGTCGATGTCGTTCGCTGCGTCATCGGCCATGTCGTCCTCCTCCCGAGAATCACGAAACCCCTCGCCCCTGCCTGGACGAGAGGCATCTCCGGCTCGACGCTTCGATCGCTCTGTGGTGGTGGGCGACACTGGACTCGAACCAGTGACCTCTTGCATGTCAAGCAAGTGCTCTAACCAGCTGAGCTAGCCGCCCACGTCGCCGGTCCCTCGATCGATTCGACCCGATGACCGTTGGCTCGCGGGGTGTTCCACATCCCGTGACAGTCGCCGAGCCTCAGCGTTCGAGTCGCCAGCGGCCCGCGCATGCTACCAGAGGCTGCCTCGGGGCGACACCGTCAGGTCTCGACAACCACACCGGCAGGCGGTGGTGGCGTCCCGGTCTGCGCCGTAGCTGATTATTCATCGGGTGACTACGCATCGGGAGACGGGGCGGGCGGCTGTGTCCCGGTCCGCGCCGTAGCTGATCATTCATCGGGTGACTACGGCTGCGAGACGGGTCGGGGCGCAGCGGAGCAGGATCGTATTCACGTGGTGAATGTTTATCTAGTGTTGGCGGGGAGGTCGCCCCGTCGCCGGTGCTCGGCTGGACCCCGCCAGCCGGCTCCGCTGAGTTTCGGTGATGATGGGCGGGTGGACGACTACGAATTGATCGATGCCGGTGGCGGCGCCCGACTCGAGCGCTTCGGCGAGTACCTCGTGGATCGGCCGCATGGCGTGGCGTTCAGCGACCGGCAGGCGCCCGAGCGCTGGCCTGACGCCGACGTCCGATTCGATCGTGACCGTGGCTGGACGGGTCCGGGCGTCGCTGCGGCACAGGCCGGCTGGACGATCCGGCATCACGGGCTGACGATGGGATTGCGCGCCACCGATGCGGGGCAGGTCGGCCTGTTTCCCGAGCATGGCCAGATGCTGCCGTGGCTGCGCGACCGAGTCCTCGAGCGGACTGCGGACGACCGGCCGGTCGAAGTCCTCAACCTGTTCGCCTACACCGGGCTCGCCACCCTTGCCCTCGCCCGGGAGGGGGCGACCATCACCCACGTCGACGCGTCGCGTCCTGCCGTTGCCTGGGCTCGCCGCAATGCCGCGGCCAACGGCCTGGAGGATCAGCCGATCCGCTGGATCGTCGAGGACGCCCGATCCTACGCCGAACGCGAGATCCGTCGCGGCCGACACTACGACGGGATCGTCCTGGATCCGCCGACCTTCGGACACGGCTCCGATGCGATCGCATGGCGGCTACAGGATCATCTGCCCGGGCTGCTCTCGAGCTGCGCGCGCCTGCTCTTTGCCGATGGTTTTCTGCTCCTGACCGCACACACCGAGGGCTACGCACCGGAGCACCTCGACAGCATGATCGGTGCCGCGCTGGGGCGAGGCCGACCAACGACGACGGCGCGGGGCGACCTCGACATCGAGACGACCGCCGGCGGCGCCCTTGCCCTGGGCGCCTACGCGTCGGTCGACCGGCGGGCGTCGTGACCGAACCGAGCCTCGCGAGCCCGACCAACCCACGGATCAAGGCGGCGGCCAGCCTGCGCGATCGGCGCGAACGTGAATCGAGCGGCCTGACCCTGGTCGATGGTGCTCGCGAGCTACGGCGAGCGCTCGACGCCGGCGTCGAGATCGTCGAGGCCTTCATCTGCGAGCCCCTGCTGGCAGGCGTAGATGCGCGCGTCGCGCTCGATGGCCTGCGCGAACGGCAGGTCCCGGTCACGACTACCAACGAAGCCGCCTTTGCGAAGCTCGCGTTCGGGGACCGCGCCGAAGGTCTCGTTGCCGTCATCCGGGCGCCATCGATCGCTCTCGCGGCACTCAACCTCCCGCCCGACCCGCTGATCGTCGTCATCGAAGGCGTCGAGAAGCCGGGCAACGTCGGGGCGGTCATGCGCAGTGCAGACGGCGCCGGCGCGGACGCCGTCATCGCGGCTTCGCCGCGCACGGACCTCGCCAACCCCAATGTGATCCGCGCGAGCGCCGGCACGATCTTTGCCGTCGCGATGGCCGCTGCGCCGACCGCCGTTGTCATCGACTGGCTCCGCGAACACCGTATCCGCGTCGTCGCCGCCAGGGTCGATGCAGCTCAGCTGTACACCGATGCCGACCTGACCGGCCGGCTCGCACTCGTTGTCGGGAGCGAGGCCGGAGGGCTGACCGATGCGTGGAACGACACCGAGATCGAGGCCATCCGCCTGCCGATGTATGGGGTCGCCGATAGCCTTAACGTGTCCGTCAGCGCGGCCATCCTGCTGTACGAGGCGCGCCGGCAACGCGATCGTCATCGAGCGGAGACAGACTGACCGAATGAGCAAGACCTTCGACTTCGTCGTCATCGGGGGCGGCACGGCCGGCGAGGCCACCGCCAACAAGGCCCGCGAGCTTGGTGCCAGCGTCGCGATCGTGGACCGCCGATGGTTCGGCGGCAGTTGCCCGCATGTGGGCTGCCTGCCATCGAAGGCACTGCTGCACAGCGCGGCCGAGCACCGCGCGAACCCGGCTCGATACGACTGGCCCCGCGCATCGGCCCGGCGCGATTACATGGTCAACCGCGCCCCGGACGTTGCCGAGCCGGATGACGGTGGCCACGTCCGGGCGCTCGAGGAAGCCGGCGCCGTCGTGTATCGGGGCGATGCCCGGATCACCGGTCGCGGACGGGTCAGCATTCGCCACGATGACGCCACACATGAGCTTGAGGCGAAGCACGTTGTCGTCGCGGTCGGATCGACCTCGCGGCGGGTGGACATCCCGGGAATCACCGCTGTTCGCCCGTGGTCGAACGAGGAGGGCACCCTGACCCGTGAACTGCCGCGCAGTCTGCTGATCCTGGGAGGCGGCCCGACCGGCTGCGAGCTCGCCCAGGTCTACGCCCGGTTCGGCGTCCCGACCACGATCGTCCAGCCCGGACCGCGCCTCGCGCCGACGGACCACCCACGGAACTCCGAGGTGATCCGCGCGACGCTCGAGGCGGACGGGGTGATCGTCAAGACCGGCGTCCGGGCGATCCGGGCCCACGCGGGCGTCGGAACCGATGCCCGGCACGTGATCGATCTCGACGACGGCACGAGCGTCGAGGGGCACGTCGTGATGACCGCGGTCGGGCGGGTATTTCCGCTCGACGACCTCGGGCTGGAACACTACGGGCTCGACGTGTCTGGTCGGACGCCGCCGTTCCCGCGCGACGGTCGCCTGCGCGTGGCCGACGGCCTGTGGGTCGCGGGTGACGCTGCCGGCCCGGAGCTGCACACACACCAGGCGCACTACCAGGGTGGCCTCGCCGTGCGGATGGCGCTCGGCGAGCCGTTGACCCCCGATTACCGAGCGCTACCGCGCGCCACCTACACGGATCCGGAGGCGGCCTTCGTCGGCCTGTCCGTCGAGCAGGCGCACGAGGCCGGCCTTGACGCATTCGAGCTCGTGGGCGACTTCGCGACGAGCACCCGCGGGTACGGCGTGGAGGCGACCCTCGGTCACGTATCGATCGTGGTGGACCGCGCCACGCGTGAGCTCGTGGGTGCGGCGGTCGCCTGCCCGGACGCATCGGCGGCCATCCACGAGTGCGTGATCGCGATCCACGCCCATATCCCGATGGACACGCTGGCCGAGGCCATCCACGCGTTCCCATCGACCTCACGCATCTTCGACGGCCTGTTCGCTGATGCCATGCGTGAGCTCGCCCGACCGGGCAGCATCGTGCGGCCGTAGCTGGCCCGTACCACGCCATTCCAGCCTGGCTGGTAGAAGTGACCAATGACGGTCGCCTCGAGTCTGTCCGGGCGTCACATTGCCCGTCTGAGGGTCCGTTCGGAAGCCAGTCGGTCGTGGGTTTCCAGTGAGGCTGGAATCGGTGGCCACATGACCACCCAGGAGGGCCCTACCGGCACCGCCTCCCGCCGAGGATGGCCGTATCGCGTCGCTTGCACCATCCTGGCTGGAATGGGCCAGCCCGTCCCGGCCAGGGCCGTCGCCGGCCAGCCCGTCCCCGCCAGGCCCGCCCCCGGCGCGGGACGCTAGCGCTAGCGTTCGAACACGACCTTGCCGTCCATGAGGACCAGCGACGGCCGGGTGGCGGCGAGTGGCCCGCCAGGGGTCACGGGCTCGTCGATGGCGGCGGACGGTATGACCACGATGTCTGCGCGCTGACCGACGGTCAGTCGGCCGCGATCGGTCTCGCGCTCGGACGTGGCCGGGTCCACGCAGGCGGCGCGCAGCGCGCGGTCGAGGGTGAGGGCCTGCTCGGGAGCGTAGGCCGGGGTTCCTGCGGGCCAGCGGGCGTCCTCGCGCCGAACGGCCAGGGCGAGACCGGGCCACGGATCGTACGGCTCGACCGGGGCGTCCGTCCCGAACGGCATGACGGCGCCGGTGTCCGCGATCGACTTCCACGTGTAGGCCTCCGTCTCGGCGCGGTCGCCCCACAGCCGCCGTGCCATGACGGCGTCCGAGCCCAGGTGGACGGGCTGGACGCTGGCCGCGATCCCCGCCGCCGCGAATCGGGGCCGGTCGTCCGGGTGGAGCATCTGGACGTGCTCGATGCGCGGCATGAGGGTCGCCCCGGCGGCGGTCGGCGTGAGGACGTCCAGCGCCGCCCGGACAGCCGCGTCGCCGATGGCATGGATGGTCGTCGTGATCCCGCCCGCCGCGGCGCGCTCGACGCGCTCGCGAAGGTCGTCGCGCTCGGTCATCCAGACGCCACGTCGGCGATCGATCGGGAGCGGTCGGTCGTGCTCGGGTTCGATGTCCTCGAGGAGCGCGGCGGTCCGCGAGCCGAGCGAGCCATCGGCGAAGCACTTCTGCCAGCCGACCGTGGCCCGGCCGTGGGGGTTGGCGCCAAGCCGTTGACCGCTGCGGAACCCCTGATCGATCGCAGCGCCGACGGCCTCGTCGCGCATGCAGGCATGGACGCGCAGGGGCAATCGGCCGGCGTCGGACAGTCGCGTGTAGATCGGGAAGGAGTAGGTCAGCCCCGGGTCCGGCGCCACGCCACCGGGGTCGTGGCAGGCGACGACGCCGAGCGAGACGAGGTCCAGGCTCACCGCGATGAGCGCCCGCTCCAGGTCATCGGGGTTCATCGGTGGCACATGGATCGTCACGAGCCGGGTCGCCGCCTCATACAGCACGCCCTCGGGCCTGCCATCGGTGGCGCGTCGGATGACGCCGCCCGGTGGGTCACCGGCGGGCAGCGATGCGACGCCGAGCGCCGCGTGACTGGCCCATAGCGCATGGTGATCGTGCGCCCAGATCGCGGCACGACGGCCAGGCGCCACCGTCTCCAGCTGGTCTGCCGTGGGCCAGCCGCCCCATCGGTCGCTATCCCACCCGTGGCCTTCCAGCCAGGCGTCGGCCGCCAGCCCTTCGTTGGCGGCACGCAGCCGCGCCAGCCCATCGTCCAGGGTCGGCGACGACGAAAGATCGATATGGCGCGTGGCCATCGCGGCCTGGACCAGATGCAGGTGCGCGTCGGTCAGCCCGGGAATCGCGACCTGGTGAGGCTCGAGCCGGATCCGCTCGGTGAATGGATCCGCCCGGGTCTCGAGGTCCACCTCCGTGCCAGCGAAGGCGATGCGACCAGCGCGAATCCCGATGGCCTCGACCCAGCCAAAGCCGTGGTCCCCGGCGAGCGTGGCGATCCGACCGGTGATGAGGGTCTCGAGAGGCATCAGTCGCGGTCCGCCGGATCGGACGGCCCGACCGGCTCGGGTTCAGCGGGTCGCGGGTCGGCGGGTCGCGGGTCGACCGGCAGGTGGCTGGACGGCGCCCACGGTTCGGACCGCCACATCGGCCGGTCCGCACCCAGCGCCGCCGCGAGCGGATCCTCGACGTGTGGATCGGCGGTCGCTCCCGCTACCCCGAGGTTCGGGTCGCGCATGAAGACACTGGCGATACCCGTGGCCAGCACCCCGATCGCCACGACGAACATGACCGTCGCCGTCCCGACCAGGTCCGAGATGGGCCCCACGATGATGATCGGCAGAAAGCTCGACACGGACACGAGCATATTGAGCACACCGAAGACCCGGCCACGTACGTCCTCCGGCAGGTCTTCCTGGAGCTGGGTCTGCGCCGGGATCGCGACCGCGCCGTAGGCGACTCCGGCCATGAACGCGATGAACACGACGATCGCCAGGAGCGACGTCAGCGCCGACAGGTCGAGCAGACTGCTGGCATCGTCCGCCCGCTGGAGGAACTGGCTGATCGGCCCGGCGACGGACAGCAACGCGAGCATCACCCCGAGCAGGATCAGTCCACCCTCGATCACCCGGCGTCGCGGCAGGAACTTGCCATACGCATTGAGCAGCAGGATGCCCATCACGATGCCTGCCCCAAGCGGCAGCACGATGATCGCGAAACCCTTGGGCTCGAGACCCAGGGCGTTCTCGGCGAAGTCCGGTCCGAGAACCCCGAGCACACCGACGAGCGAGGCCGTGATGCCGAGGTACAGGAGCGACCAGCCGATCGAGTGGTTGCCGCGAATGAAGGTGATGCCCTCGCGCAGCTGCGCGAAGATCGAGCCGATCGCCTTCTGGGTCTCCCCCACGGGATTCGGGCCACTATCGGTCGCGGGACGCGCCGGTGGTGGCGATGGCGGAAGCGTGAAGCAGAAGACCGCGGCCAGAAAGTACAGGGCGGCCACCACGATGATCACGGCCTGCGGCCCGGCGATGTTGATGACCAGCGGGCCAAGCAGGGCAAAACCGAGAGCGAAGGCCGCGTTGAGCGTGAGCGTGAAGACGCCGTTGGCGGCCAGCAACTGGTGGCGCGGCACCACCTCGGGAATCATCGCGGCCTCCGCCGGGGCGAAGAACACGGTCACCGTCGAGACGAAGATGTTGAGCAGCAGCAACAGCAGGAAGTTGTCACCGACGAGGACCAGCCCGAAGATCGCCAGCCCGCGCAGCACGTTCGTGGCGACCAGCACGAGGCGCCGATCGATCCGATCGACATAGACGCCGGCGACCGCCGAGAACAGGACGGCCGGGACGAGGAAGGACAGGATGAGCAGGCTGACCGCGGTGTTCGGCTGGCTTGCCGAGACGATGACCGTCAGCCCGAACAGGACCATGTTGCCGCCGATCTGGGTCGCGGCCTGCGACAACCAGAGGCGCAAGAACGACGGGTTGCGAAAGACCGCCAGGGCGCCCTCGGAATCCTGCCCTGGCGGCGGGGTCGAGGGCGTCGCGGGGACGGCGATCGCCTGATCCACATCCGAGCCGGCGTCGGTCACGCTTCGTGCCCCGGGCTGCCGGGAGCGACAGCCGCCACGACGGCCTCGGTCAGTGCCTCGTCGCCGCGCTTGATGAACGCCGTCAGGCGTCGTTCCAGCGTCGCCCGCTCCAACAGCACGTGACGTGCGCAGATCTGGCAGCGCAGGCCGATGTCCGCCCCGAGGCGGTCCACGAGCCAGGTGTCGCCGCCGCACGGGTGGGCCCGGCGCAACCGGACGACATCGCCGAGCAGCAAGGTCAGGACGGGTCGGACCGGCACGGCGGACAGGCTATCAGAGCCGCGGGTGGCCATGACTCGGGACGAGCTCGCGTGTGGTCGCGGGCACATCCACGCGATCGAGCGGGGTGACCTCCACCACGACGTCCGGCTGCGTGGCAGCGAGCTGAGCGATGATCCCTCCCGATCGCGTGAGCGACCCCGTCAGCTTGTCCGGTGCCCCGATCACGCTCAAGACGAAGGGATCGCCAAGCGGAACGCCGTCCAACCCGGCCAGACCGGCCGCCCCGCTGGCGACGACCCCGGGCACCAGCCGGACATCACCGATAGCCATCGCCTCGGCGCCGGCGTTGCGCAGCTCGTTGACCAGGTCATCGATACCGCCACCATCGATCGGTCCGCGCACATCGATGACGATCCCGGGCCCGATCGCAGGGTCGATGCCCGCGTACAGCCGAACCCGGCGCAGGTCGGCGCGTAGCTCATCGACCGATACATCGCCACGCGCGGTATTGGCCTGCAGGGTGGAAAGCTCGCGCTCGAGGGTGGCGACCTCGCCACGCAGCGTGTCGTTGCGATCGTTGAGGTTGGCAACGAGCACGATCAGATCCTGCGAGCTGAGACGCGCGAAGGCTGCGCCGCTCGTCTGCGTCCGCAGCTGGACAACCACAAGCAGACCCAGCACGAAGGCCACCGCCGCGATGGTCAGCTGGTTGCGCCGGCGGTGCATGTCGTCAGCCGCCCGGGCTGGCGTCGGGGCCGGGCGGGGTGGGCGCGGGTCGGGCGTAGCGCAGCGTGACGGTGCCCGCGAACGCGGGCATATCGACCGTCTCCGGCTCCGCGATGGACACCTTGATCCCCCATGCTTCGGCGCGACCGCGAATGAAATCGACGAACCCGGGTGACGCACTCAGACGGGCGTACAGGTCGTCCGGGCCCAGCGCGGTCACCTGGTACGGCCCGACCAGGTAGGCCGAGTTCACGAGGATGGACGGCCCGATATCGATGATCGCGGTGGAGGGTGTGATCCGCTCCGTGTTGACCGCGATCGCCTCGGCGCCGGCGGCCCACAGCTCCTCGACCACGGAGCGCACGTCCCGGGCCCCCACCAGGTAGTCCTCGGCGTTGTCGTCGGGCGCGGGCGGCTCGACCGAATCGTCGAGCTGGAGCACGATCCCGGTGCCGGTCAGGGGGATGAGGCCGGCCGCGATGCGGGCTCGCTCGAGCTCGTCGTTGAGCCCGCGCACGAGCGCCGCTGAACCCTCACCGGCCTGCTCCGTGGACTGGATCTGTTCGCGCAGCTGAAGGATCCGGATCTTGAGCTCGTCCTGGGCCGCCTGCAGTCCCGCGGCCGTCTCGACCAGGGGCGTGCGCTCCTGCGTCGTGTAGCGCACGCGCGGGCCCTCGGCCGCGAGCTGCGCCGCCACAAGGAAACCCAGACCGAGCAGAGCCACCCCAAGGGTCAGTTGCCAGCTCGGGATGGCGCGGATGCGTCGGGTCAGGGTCACGTGACGGCGTCGCCCGGTCCGATCTCGGGATCGTGAGCGCGATCCATGCGCCGGTCGCGCCGAGCCCTCGCCCAGACGAGCAGGACGATCGCCAGGAACGACACCGCGGCGAGGATCACGAGGACCCCTGTCGAGCCAGCGCCGGCGGGCGTCACGGGCGCGCCCGGATCGGTCGGATCGGTTGGGGCGCGACTGGGCGCGCTGCCGGGTTCCTGCGTCGCGCCGGATCCCGGATCCACGGCCGGTCCGCCCCACGCCTCCGGTAGTGGGCCGGCCGGGGCGGGTTGCGGGCCATGGCGGACCGGCGCCTCCAGACCGAGGTCAGCCAGCCACGCATCGTTGAACCCGGCGACGTCCATGCCGATGGCGGCCTCGAACGCCTCGTCGTCCGTGCGACCGTCCGCGTACGACCGGATCAGCGTCACGAGCGCGTCCCGGTCATTCGTACGGACCAGGAAATCGATGGCGCTGACGCTCTCGGCGTAAGCGAGAAAGAAGCCGTTGCCGGTCGGGAACGCCCCGGTCAGGCCGTCCAGCGGCACGATCGAACCATTCCGGCCGGCGGCCTCGACCGCGGAGCGGTACGTCCCGTCGTTGCCGTCGCTCAGATAGGTCGCGAGCCCCTCGTTCAGCCAGCGCGGTGGGAAGTGATACGGGTTGCCGACCGCGGTATCGAAGACGAGGTGCACGAGTTCGTGGGGGACCACCGATGCGACCCACGGGTCGTCGATCTCGCCCGGCTGGATGAGCGCGAACAGCGTTCGGATCTCGGCATTGGCCTGGCCACCGACGTTCTCTCGGGTACCCGGTCCCAGGGCGTCAAAGAAATCGTTGGAGTTGGCGTAGATGAAGAAATCGATCGGGTCGCTCTCGGTCACGCCAAGCAGCGCCGCCGTATCGCGCACCGCCTCCTCGCCGATCGCCAGCGCCCGCTCCCCGAACGCCGCGGAGCCCTCGTACCAATGCACCCGGACGATGTCGCCCCGTACGGTCTGCCAGTCGAACCGCTCGTCGGCGTAGACCGTCTCCGCCGCGGGACTCACGACCGACGGACCCTCCTTCGGCCAGATCCGCCATGTCGCCCGCAGCGGCGTGTTTGGCAGGATGTGCCCATCGGCCAGGCTGACCTCGTAGCGCAGCGTCGTCGAGCCGGTGGCGGTCGGTGGCGGTACCTCGACGACCAGTGGGCCCGTCGCGTCGGCGTAGGTCAGCAGCACCTCGACCCTGGCCGGGGCCTCGTCCAGCGTCACGGGCTGGGTGATCACGATGCCCTGCCCAAAGGTGGCCTCGATGGTGGGCGTACCGAACGTCGGGTCGGCGGCCTGGACGCTGGGCGCCAGGGCAATGAGGCCAAGCGCGGCGAGGGCCAGGCCACACGTGACAGCACGGGCCGCGCGGGTCGCATCCGCCATCCGGCTCATGGCGTGGCCCACGACAGACCCGCGAAACGCAGCGATCCAAGCCCGTTCTGGCCAGCCCCGAGGAGTCCGTCCCGAGCGAGCGCCCAGCCCGTCCCGTAGGTGACCGGGATCACCGGCGCGTCGCGCCCGACGATATTCTCTGCCCGGTCGTACGCCGCCGACGCGGCCGCGGCGTCCGTGGCGGCGCCCGCATCGGCGATCGCGGCGTCGAACTCCTCGGACCGCCAACGGCCGTAGTTGTTCGTGGACCCGCGGCCCAGGAGCACGCCCAGGAAGTCGTTGCGACCGGGGTAATCGGCCACCCAGGCGAGGTTCCACATATCGGGCGGGTCATCGGCGAGTCGGACGAAGTAGGTGCCGAAATCCATGAACTCCGAGCGCACCGTGACGCCAAGTTCACGCTCGACCTCGAGGACGACCGCCTCATCGTAGGGCGAGCCACCGGTGAGCAGGGTGATCTCCGGGAAGCCCACACCGCCCGGGTACCCGGCAGCGGCCAGCAGGGCGCGAGCGTCGGCGGGGTCGTAGGCCGGCAGGAAGTCCTGGTCGCTGCGGCCCGGGATGCCCGACGGAACCATGGATGTCGCCACGCCGGCCGGGTCGGTCACGGACAGCCGCGCGATCCGGCGCCAGTCGACCGCCCGGGCGAACGCCTGGCGCACCTTGACGTCGTCGAACGGCGGATCGCCGGCATCAAACCCGTAGTAGGCGGTCGAAAGTGACGGGACCTGGCGCAACTGCGGCCCAAGATCGGCGTCGTAGGCGATCCACGAGGCATCGAACTCGGAGATCGGCGCGTAATCAAGGTCGTTCGACTGGAACGCGTCGACCGCGCCGAGCCCGCCCAGATCGTTGGTCACCGTGATCGTATTGATCGACGGCGGGCCGGCCCAGTAGCGCTCGTTCGAGGTCAGGACCATGGCCTGCGCCGTGACCTCCGTTAAGCGATAGCCGCCGCTGACCACGAAGGCGTCGCCTGGCAGCAACGCGTCCGCCTCCTGACCGACGCCCGGTGGCACGATCCCGAATGTCGGACTGGCGATCACGGTCACGAACTCGGCGAACGGGCGGACGAGGTCGACGATGACCTCGTTGGCGCCATCGTCCGCTTCCAGGCCGACCTGGTCCGGTCCGGCGCCACCGCCGAGATAGGCCTCGGCGCCTTCGATATCGAGCATGAGGCTGGCCAGCGGTGACGGGGCAGCGGGATCGATGATGCGCAACCAGCTGCGGACGACATCGGCGGCACGCAACGGGCTGCCGTCACTGAACGCGAGGTCGCCTCGGAGGCTGAACACGATCCGCCGCCCGTCATCCTCGAAACGCCACGATTCCGCGAGGGCCGGGCGGAGTTCCAGGTTGGTATCGAACGTTGTCAAGGTTTCGAAGAACTGGGCCGTGTAGGCGGAACTTCCGGCGTCACCGGCCGCGGCCGGGTCGAGCGTGGTGGGGGGCCCGAGGAGGATCCGGAGCTCGCGGCCGTCCGCACCGCTAGCCTGCGGCGAACACGCGCCGGCGAGAACACCGAGCAGGACGAACAGCGACATGAGGGTCCGGCGGCGCATCGCGCGGAGTATACGGGCGATGCGCGAGGGGCCTGTCCGGGGCCGCGCCCGCGCCGGGACCGTGTCGGCCCCACCCACGTTGTCCGTACAGCCGTGCACGCTGCGGGGAGCGATGTCGGCCCCACCCACGTTTTCCGCACAGCCGTGCAGGATCAATCACTCAGAATGCCGAATCGTGCCTACGGAGCGATCGATCACGCTGAGCTGTGCCGATTTCGTAGGTGACAGCGACAACGTGTGCGGAAGGCCGGTCGAGGGCAAAGAGATGAGGCCTCACGGAACCACACCGCCGGGGGAACGATGAATGCGCCGAGAGGCCTCTGATGCGATAACGACCGATCGCCGGTGGCGTTAGGGCCTGTGCGGACAGAAATCACGACTACGATGGCGGCCGTGACCCTGCATCTGCGAAACACCCTGACACGCCGAGCCGAGCCGATCGTGCCGCTCGAGCCGGGCCGCGTGCGGATGTACACCTGCGGCCCGACCGTGTACCGCTACGCCCACGTCGGCAACCTGCGCTCGTACCTGCTGGCCGACCTGATCCGGCGCGTGCTGCTGTACCACGGCCTCAACGTCCTGCACGTCAAGAACATCACGGACGTTGGTCACCTGCGCGACGACCGATTCGAGCGTGGCGAAGACAAGATGCTGGTCCAGGCCGGTCTTGAATCGAAGTCGAGCGAGGAGATCGCCGATGCGTATGAGGCGGCATTCCATGCCGACGAGGCGCTGGTGAACATCCTGCCCGCACACGTCTTTCCGCGGGCCACCGAGCATATCCCCGAGATGCTGGCCGTGGCCGAGGCGCTCGAGGATGCGGGCCACGCCTACGCCACGGACGTTGGCAACCTGTACTACTCGGTGGGGTCGTTCGCCGGGTACGGGAGCCTGTCGGGCAACACGCTGGACGAGCTGCGCGCCGGCCACCGCGGCGAGGTGGAACCCGACAAGCGCGATCCGGCCGATTTCGCCCTGTGGAAAGCCGCCGGTGAGGATCGCTCCCTCAATTGGCCGACCGTCCGCTGGGGCGTGGGTTTCCCGGGCTGGCATCTTGAGTGCTCGGCCATGGCGCGCCGCTACCTCGGCGACCGATTCGACCTTCACACCGGCGGCATCGACAACGTCTTTCCGCACCACGAAGACGAGATCGCCCAGTCCGCGCCACTCGTCGGTGGGCCACCGGCCACGGTCTGGGTTCACGGAGAGCATCTGCTGATGACCGGGCGGAAGATGGCCAAGTCAGCGGGCAATTTCGTGCGAGTCACGGAGATCGCGGCGGGGGGCGAGGATCCGCTGGCCTTCCGATACCTTGCACTGACCTCGCGCTACGGGCGCAAACTCAATTTCTCGGCGACATCGCTGAGCGCTGCAGCAGCCGGCCTCGAATCGCTGAGATCGCGACTCGCCGACCTTGGTCCGGCGCCGGCTTCGGGTCCGTGGGCCGCCCCCCTCGTCCTGCGAGCGGGCTCGGCCGGCGACCGTCCGATCGGGACGGCCGGCGGGGCTGCTGGGCACGGCGGGCTTTCGGGATACGTCATCACAGATCGCGCGCACGAGCCCGACGCCCCCCTGTCACCCGTCGGTCGGACGTTGCACGACCAGTTCGTGGCCGCACTCGACGACAACCTGGATCTGCCCGTGGCGCTGGCCTGCCTGCGCGAGATCCTCCGGTCCGACCTGCCAGCCGACGAACGCCGCTGGCTCGCGCTGAACGCCGATGTCGTTCTGGGGCTGGATCTCGACCGGGCGTGGGAGGCGTCACCGACAGAGGCCGCGTCCGATCTGCCGGCTGGTGTCGCTGCGCTCGTCACGGCCCGCGACGCGGCTCGCGCTGCCCAGGACTACACATCGGCCGATGACCTCCGAGGCCAGCTCGCCGCCATCGGATGGGTCGTCGTTGACGGCCCGGACGGCTCAGCGGCACGTCCCGCCCGCGGCGGCCCCAACCAGTGATCGATCGAAAGGCGCCAACCGTCCGACCGAGATCGTCACATGTGAGGTTTCACGGGGTCCCGGCCCTAACCGCCGCCGAAGATCCGGACGTTCATGCCGTCGTCGTTTCGCCACGCCACGGCCGCACGGGCCAGGTCCTGCCACGCCTCCGCCTCGGATTCCCCGACCCCCGTCACGTCCGATGATCGACTGTCGAGCATGAACGTGGCCTCGATCCGCGCCGGCGGTCCCGACTCCACCGAGCGCACGATCACCGCGATCCCGAGCGACTGCTCCAGCGCGCGGATCAAACCCTGCTCGTCCGTCACGGCCGCTCACCCGGCGACGCCAGCAGCAGGTCACGGCGCGACCCGAACCGATCGATGATCCGATAGAAGTTGCGCTTCGACTGGCGGTCACGTTCGTCGTCTGGGAGGCTCGCCCAACCGCGGTGCTCGTGGCGCACGACCGGCAGCCCGTCGAGGCTGACCGCCCGCCGCGGCTCTGCGCCATCCTCCTCGACATCGCGCAGGACGAGGCTCCACCAGATGTCCAGGTTGCGGTAGAACCGAAACCGCTCATCCAGCGGCCCGCGACTCGCGGCATCCGCCCGGCGGAAGGCCTGGAGGTAGCCCTCGATGGCATCGACATCGCCTGCCGGCGCGTCCGCGAATGTACGCAGGTCCTCTGAGGTGATACCCCAGCCGCCGACGACCGCGACCGTCGCATCGTCGAGGGCCCGGATCAGCGGTGTGACGATGTCACCGGTAGCCTCCAGGCTCGTGTCCAGCAGGATCACGACCGGTGCGACCGCACGCCGGATCCCGATATTCGTCGCGGCGGCGTGGCCCAGACGCTCGGAGGTCGACACGACCTCAACTGAACGACCCCCAGAACCGGAGGCGGCCTCGAGCGCGACCGACCGCTCGTCCGACGCCCCGTCGGCGACGACCACCACGGACGTCCCCGCGGGCGCGTGTGCCAGCAACCCGGTCAGCGCTCGCTCCAGATCCCCCGGCCAGTCCGTGGCGATCAGCACGACCGTGGCCAGCCCCGTCGCCGGTTCTGCCCACCGCGCCGGCACGTGCAGCGACGCCCCGTAGCGGACGCGGGTGCCGTCCGTGACATCGGGCGGTGCCACGGGCGACAGGGCGAAGTCGGTGCCGCGGTCGACGATCACCCATCCGGCGGCCTCGATCTCACCGCGCAATCGATCGGCCAGATCCCAGTCGTGCGTCGAGCGGGCGCGCGCTCGGTCGTGGGCGGCCGTGAGGACGGCCTCGGGGATGTGGGTGCGTGTCACGGGTCCGCGCGAGTCAGATCGGCTCGCCCGGGTAGCCTTCGAGTTCGCCCGAGCCGTTGAACTCGACCAGTCGGTGCGCCCGTCCGCGCGGGCCTTCCTGCTGGATACCCACGGTCACCGCGCCGGAAACATCGCGCCCATCCTTGGTCTTGCCGGCGAGTCGACCCTGTTCGGCGAGCGGTCCCGCCGGGATCAGCGCGCGGATGGACCAGCGACGGTGCCCCCGGTCGTCCTCCCACCAATCGACCGTGGCGTTGGGGACGGGTTTGCCGTCAAGCGTCGCCTCGACGAGGACGAATCGGATGTGTTTCGGTGCCATCAAGCCGAAGGTACCACCAGCGGACCATCGATGCCGCGGGTTTGGACGTGGTCAGGTCGTAGGTGGGCGCTCGCCGGACGCCACCCTGGCCACGATCCAGCGGATCCCCTCCTCCCAGGATGCCGCGCCAGTCTCGAGACCACGCCGATCCGCCTCGGCCTCCCAGGCCGTACACCACGCACCGACCGCGAACGCAGGCACCTGCATCGCCAGCAAACGCGCCTTGGTCACGGTCCGCAGCGCGAAATCGAGTCGATCGTCGTCGTCGTCGGTATCGGCCATGATCGGGTGGCTGCCTCCGGGCTCAATCGACATGGATGGCGGTCACCTGCAGGATAGCGCCGGGCTCGAACCACTCGACCGTGAACGTCAACATCGCCTTCACCGATTCCGTCCCCGCACGCCATCCCCGGCTGTAGTAGTTGTCGAACGGTGGCCCGCCATCGAGACTCGTGACGGACAGCAGCATGCCACCTCCCGAGATGAGGACGTCGGATGGCGTGTCATCGCTAAGCCCGAAGGTCGCCGTGGACAGGATCCCGTTCGGGAGCACGGCCGTGCCGAGCGTGATCGAGTACGACCCGATGTGGTCGATCGGGATGTCGAGGGTCGCGATGTCGAGTGGTCGCGCATCGGCCGCCGCCGCGGGGTCGATGGTCGGCAGCGGGGTGGCACACGGGTTCTCGGGGGCCGGGCCGGAGCACGGCACGTCGGTGTACGCATCACTCACGGTCCGGACCTGGATCTGCGGATGCTCCGTGCAGAGCAGGCTCAACCGCCCGCCGCGGCGGCTGCACGTCAAGGGGACATCGACCGCCGTTCCCGTCGCGGGCGTCAGTCGGATGCGGACGATGAAGTGCGACCAGTGACGAACGCAGGCGCTGTCCGGGCAGTCGGGGTCGCCGAGCAGCTCGATCGTCGTCGATTCGACGTCACGGATGCCCGCCTTCGTCAGTGCCCAATCGACGATGTACGCGCATCGCCGCTCGGACAGTCCGTAGGCCGCGCAGCCATCCGGGTACGGCACGGCGACATCGGGCGGCGGCAGCGTCGGACTCGGCACGGGTGTAGCCGTCGCCGGCGGAATGGGACTGGGCGTCGAGGACAACGCGTCCACCGAGGCGCTCGGCAGAGCCGTCGACGAGGTCGATACCCCGACGACGACGGTGATGCCGGCTTCGAGCGTGTGCATCAGCCCGCCACAGTCACCTTCGGCGAAGTCCGCGACGGCGAAGATCCGCCACGTTCCCGGCGGTAAGCGAAGCACGGGATCCGATCGTCCGTCGGTGATGTCGAGGTACTCGGCCATGAAGCTCGCGTAGGGAATGTCGTCATGCAGACCGCCCGACTTCGCGAAGGGGTACGCAACGGGCTGACCGCGGACGAACGAATACGACACACAGCTCCCGCGGTAGGCGGGATCCACGCGGTTGGTTCCGTCAACTCGCCCGACGCCAAACCCTGGCATGCCTGGATGGGACAGGACTTCGATCGCTGGATCCTGCCCGACGTACTCGAGCGTTGCGACGACATCGATCGGCTCCTCGGCGTCGTAGGTGCCCTTCGCCGCCTGGATCGTGAGGCGGAACATCCCATCGCTCACGGTATCGACGATGGCCGGCTGCCCACGACCGACCGCAGCGTAGGCGGCCACCAGGACGACGACGAGGATCAGGACGGCGGCGGCGATCGTGCCGATCGGGTTACCGTGCCGGTACCGC
>JANOIS010000516.1:0-1990 GCA_031407755.1 Chloroflexota bacterium
GAGGTGCTCCGGGACCTCAAGCACCGCCGCCCACCAGCGGCCCGCGCATGATCACCGCGTCCGGCAAGGGCTGATAGCCAAGCCTCGCGTTCACGGCGCGCATGCCTGCATTGGCTTCGTCGTTGCCGGTCTCCAGGGCGGTCAGCCCGTGCTGGATGGCCCAGGCGATGGTCGCCCGCTTGAGGGCCGTCGCGATCCCGCGGCTGCGCCATGCCCGCCGGACGCCGGTCATGTCGTGCCAGGCCACGGTCGCAGAGCCCGGCACCATGATCAGGCACGCGTACCCGACGACCTCGTCACTCGCCGCGTCCAGGGCGATCATGAACGCCTCTGCCCGGATTCCCGATCGGTCCACGTCGCGGGCACGGAATTCCGCCAGGTCCCCCACGGCCATCGGTTCGTCACCACCCGGGATGTCCTTGATGACCTCCAACGCGACGGCGTGGACGCCGGCCACCAGGTCCGGGCGCGCCGCCAGGCTCGTCAGCAGGACGCCGTCTGGCATTCCGACCGTGGGTGCGGGCAGGCCGGCGAGCTCCAGTCGGACCATCCGCGCCCGTTCCAGTTCGGTGAATCCGCGATGCTCCAGGAAGGTGATTCCCTCCGGCCGCGCCTCCCACGCTCGCAGGTGAAGACCGGTCTTGCCGGCGCCATGGGCCCGTTCCGAAACCGTGCGCAGGAGGGCGCCTCCCGTGCCCTGACGGCGCGCATCGGGAGCGACGACGATGGACGCCCAGAGCGCCGGGTACTCCGGGGGAAAGACGTAGATGCGGCCGACCGTGGCCAACCCGACCACACGCCCATCCACCTCGGCGAGATATCGGGCCGTTCCGGGATAGGTGGCGTCGGACCAGCGAAGCTCCTCCAGGGAGGTCGGATCGTCCGGCGTGACTGCGTTGGTGAGGGCGACGAGGGCCGAAAGATCCGCCGCCGATGTCACGGGACGGATGGAGGCTGTCTGCGTCATGAGCCGATGACCTCCTTGAGTGGCGTGGCAACCTCGCGTGCGATCGCATCCACCCCGTCGGCGCCAAGGTCCGGCGGCATGCTGAGGATGACCGACGTAGCGCCGCGCCGGATGGCGTCGCACGCTTGGTCCAGGGCCCACGCTCGGTCGCCCCGGCTGCGCCCGGTACCCACCTGGGCCACGATGGCGAACCCGGTCGGGTCCCTACCCGCGGCGTCCAGGGCGGCGAGGATCGCATCGCGTCGCCCGCTGAAATAGTCGAGGTCGGCAGGCACCCCGGGGCTGACGATGGACGGCAGCAGCCAGCCATCCGCGACGGCCGCAGCGAGCGCGATACCCCGCCGCTTCTGGCCGCCGAGATAGAGCGGGGGGCCGCCCAGCGTGCATGGCGGTGGTTCGTTGGTCGCCCCGGCCAGGGGGTAGAACGGGTCCGGTCGAGTGACGCCGGGTGGCATCGCTGCCGCCTCCGACCAGAGCGCCTGGAGCACGTGGACCGCCGACTCGAACCGATCGAACCGCTCCGGCATGGCCGGCATCGGGATGCCGAACGGCAGGTGCTCCCCCTTGTGCCAGCCGGCGCCCAGACCCACGATGAACCGTCCGTCCGTCGCATGGTCCAGGATCGTGGCCGCCTTGGCCAGTACGGCCGGATGGCGGAAGGTGTTCGATAGCACGGCATGCCCCACCCACTTGCCGGGCACCCGATGGACCAGCGTGGCCATCAGGGTCAACGACTCGAGACTCGGACCGTGCTGTTCGTAGGCGACATCGGTGAGGTGGTCGTTCATCCAGACGGAATCGAAGACATCGTGCTCGCCGATCCGGGCCCAGGCCGTGTCCAGGGTGGCCCAATCGACCGCCTGCGGGGAGGTCTTGATCCCGAGCGACGGCGGGCGGCCCGGCTCGCCTCGGTCAGCGGTCACGCAGGTTCGGCACCAGGTTCGCGGTCATGCGTGGACCGGTCGTGACGGCACCCTGGGACGCGGAACCGACGAGGGCTGCGTACTTGGCCATCACGCCACC
>JANOIS010000284.1:0-13544 GCA_031407755.1 Chloroflexota bacterium
CCCGTTCGCCGACATCCTGTGGATGGAGACCAAGACAGCGGACCTCGATGACGCCCGGACCTTCGCCGAGGCCATCCACGCCAGGTTCCCGGACATGATGCTTGCCTACAACCTGTCGCCGTCATTCAGCTGGGACACGACCGGTATGAGCGATGAGGAGATGCGCCGGTTCCCCGAAGAGCTCGGCAAGCTCGGCTTCGTGTTCAACTTCATCACCTACGGCGGCCACCAGATCGATGGACTCGCGGCCGAGGAGTTCGCGCGCGCGTTGACCGAGGACGGGATGCTCGCCCTGGCCCGCCTTCAGCGAACCTTCCGACTCGTCGAGTCGCCGTATCGGACGCCTCAATCGCTCGTCGGTGGCGATCGGCTCGATGCCGCGTTGCTGGCGGCGTCCGGGCGCACGGCCGCGACCAAGGCCATGGGCAAGGGCTCCACCCAGCACCAGCACCTCGTCCAGACCGAGGTGCCGCCGGCGCTGCTGGAAGCGTGGCTCGCGGACTGGGCAACACACTGGAACTACCGGGGCAACGTCCGGGTCGAGCTGCGCCCGCACACCGCGGGGTCCGACCTGCTCGAGCTACGGGTCCACGACGGGTCGAGCGAGATCCTCGCCAACGTCATCTTTGCCAGCATCGTCGACCGGCGCGGACGGAGCATCCTGTCCATCCGCGATCAGAACACGGCGCCATCGATCCGCCGGCGACGGCTGATGACGCTCGTCCAGCTGTTCCTGATCCACCGCTATCGAGCCGCGTCGGTCCATTACCTCACGCCGACCGAGGACAACACGGCCCAGACGGAACGGATGCGCGAGATCGGCCTGTTCACCGACGTCCAGACCGAGATCGGGCAGATCATCGTGGGCCAGGTCGATGGTCGCCGGATCGGTGGACTCATGTCGGCCGATCGGGAGGCGCTGTCCGCGCTGATCCGAAATGCCGCGCGAAACGCCCCGGCGAGTGTCGCCTGAGGCTTAGCCCCCGCACACGGCGCCGACCCCGATCCGGTGGCCATGACGCCCGTACACATATTTACCGTTCTGCTTCGTGCGCCAGATGTGATCAATGAGGACGTTGGCGACGACGTTGTCGGTCTGCCGCAGTCGCCCCTTCGGTCGGCCGCGATCGGTCATCTACGACCAGGGGTCGTGGTAGTCACAGAGTCGAGACCGTCCGACGATCGGTACCGAGTACGCCCACGCTCCACCGAGACGTCGCTGACGCGTGGATGCGCCGGCGTTGTCGCCGAATACGACGGTGGGTCATAGCTGACGGAATCCGGGATGGATCACGGTTCAGCCGCCCTGCGGTGGGCCCAGGGTCGCCAGGACCCGCTTGCGGATCGCCCGGCCATAGATCGCCGGGCGGCCAGTCCGGGGACCGTGCATGAGGCCGGCCAGACCACGCTCCTTGAAGCAGGCCCGCCACAGCCCGACGGTCGAGACCGAGACCCCGAGCTCGTCGGTGAGCGCGACGTTGGCGATCCCCTCGGCCGCCCGCAGGATGATCCTCGCCCACAGCGCGGTGCGCTGCTCGGTCGTGCCCGCCCAGGCAACCAGGGATCTCGGACTCGTGAGCCCGGATTATGTGTACGAGTGTCATCGGCCGGGCACGTGATCTCAGGCCGGCGGTCGTACGCCCTCGACGTACACGATCGGTACCCGGAATCTGAGTTCGTCGGGATCCAGCGCCATCAGCCGCTCGCGGAACCTGGCCAGGAACCGGCGTCGCTCCTCGCGGCGCATCTCGGCGAACAGGGTCTCCTCGTCGAACTCCGTCAGGAACGAGATGTAGCGATCGACCGTGAACGCGTATTCCAGGGTCGCCGGCGTCGCGGCCACGTTCCGGAATCGGGCACGGCGCATCTCCGCGGCCGCGCGCTCGACGGACGGGATGTCGCCCGATCGATTCGGATCGTCCTCGTTATCGAACCCGAACTCGTCGAGCAGCGTATCGAACACCCGATCCGGGGCAAAGTCTCGCTCGTCCTTCAGCCACGTCACCCACGTGAACGCGCCGCCTGGCCGCAGCACCCGACGAACCTCACGAAGGACCAGGGTCCGATTCGGGACGAGCTGGAGCACGAACGACGACATGACCCCATCGAATGACCCGTCCTCGAACGGCAACTCAGCTGCGAAGGCCACGCGCGTGTGGAATCGATCGCGTGCCGCGGGCATGCGCTCCTCGACGAGCGCCTCGACGGCGGTGATCATCTCGCGCGAGGCATCGATCCCGGTGATCCGGACCGTTGGCCAGCGGCGCAGCCCGGCGAGCGACAGGTTGCCGGTCCCGACGCCGAGGTCGATGATGTCGCGCCCGCCCGCGGCCACGACATTCTCGAGCAGGTCCAGCAGCACGACGGCACTGGGCATCAGCACCGGCGCCCACCACTGTTCGTAGCCTGCGGCGATCCGGTTGTACCGCTCAACCTGGTCCGTCATCCGCGCATGGTGACATGCCCGGCCCCCCGAGCACGAGGGAGCTCAACCGGCCAGGGGCAGGTCTCCCGCTCGCGGACGGCGGGCGAACCCGAGCCGGCGCACGACCCACGCCCCGACCGCGAGGATGATGGCGAGCCCGAGCAGGATCGGCAGCCACACGATGGCGAACCAGATGCCGGCCGTCGTGAGGGCCTGGAGGATGTCGACGAGGCTGGCGGTCGCTTCGTCAGCCACGACGCCCGGTTCGAATCCCCTCGCGGCGACCTCGACCGCCACGACCGGGACGCTGAAGCTCGCGGTCAGCGTGGCGAATGACGCGCGGTCCTCGAGGTCGCCGAGCTGGGCGCTGAGCTGTTCGATCTGGCCGCGAACGCTGGTCAGCTGCGCCTGGACCTCGAGAACGTCGGACACCTTGACCGCTCCAGCCGCGATTCCCTGGAGCGCCGTCTCACTCGCGCGCAGGTTGCGGATGCGAGCCTCGAGATCGATGACCTGCCCGGTCACCTCGACCGCGGCGGTTCGCTCGTTGATGACCTTCGCGGTCAGGCCGTTGAGGCCGCGCAACAGGTCGAGAGCCTCCTCCCAGCGTGCGGATGGGATGCGGTAGGTGATCGAGGCGATCGGCGTATCGCCGTCATTGCTGGTCTCCGACGCGCCGACGTAGCCGCCCATCGCGCGGATGCCGTCGCGGGCCGTCACGAGCGCGCGCGCGACGTCGGTGACCTGGAGGTCGATGGTGCCGGTCCGGATGATCCGCGCGTCATCGATCACGGCGCCAACGCCGCCGCTCGTGATCGTTGGTGCACCGCTGGCAGCAGGGTTCTCATTCTGGCCCTGACCCTGGGCGTCGCCGCCGCTGTAGGCGTCTCCGAGCACCGGTGCGCCGACGGATGCCCCGCTGGCGCATGCCGCGATCGCGAACAGGGTGACGACGATCAGCGCCAACGGCGCGAGCGATGGACGGACGATACGCATGGTCATGACCCTCTGCGGCGCGCCCACGACCAGTCAGGACGTGTTCGGCTCCGCGGGGACGTCACAGCGGCGCCGTTGGTTCCGCGCCACACCGACGCGACCGGGGTCGTCCAAGCCCCGCACAGGCCCCGCCCTGGCCCGGCGCCGCCACCCATCGCAACCCGAACCCGAGGTCTGCCCATGACTCGCACCCTCGCCCGCCGGATCCTGCTCGGCGCCCTGCTCATCGGTATCGTCGCCGAGATCGTCATCGATGGCCAGGCCGTCGGCATCAACTACCCGATCCTGACGGCCCTCGTCCTGGCCGTCGCCTGGGTCGTTCGACGTCGGGGCCGTGCCCCGGACCCGCTCGATGCCTGGCTGCCGGTCGCGGCCGTCGTGCTCGCCGGCTTCGTCGCGATCCGGGCCGATCCGTTCCTGGCGCTGCTCGATATGGCTGGTTCGGCGGCGTTCACCGGTGCGTCGATGGCGGCGTTTTCCGGACTCGCGGTCACGCGCCGTTCGGCCAGCGTGGTGACGGCCTTCGCGGCGTGGGTGCTGGAGGCCGTACTTGCCGGGACCGGAAGAGCGTTGCGCGCCGGGCGGTCGGCGCCGCACGATGGTCCGCGCCGGCCGCCGGTGTGGCTGGGCCCTGTTGGGCGCGGCCTCATCCTGGCCGTTCCGCTCGTGATGATCTTCACCGTCCTGTTCGCCTCCGCCGACCCGATCTTCCGCAGAGCGCTCGATGAACTGCTCGGCTTCCGGATCGATCTCGGCGATCTGCCCGGCCGGGTGCTGTTCGTGCTCGGGGTCGCGTGGCTGGCCGGCGGTCTTCTGACGGTCGCCGCGAACGGGCTGCCGGCCATGGAACGGGCCTCGCTCGGAGCGGCCGCGCATGCGACGACACTCGCCCGTGAGCGTGCCCTTGGTGTGACCGAGGCGATCATCGTGCTGGGAGCGGTTGTCCTCGTGTTCGGGCTGTTCGTCGGTCTGCAACTGGCCTATCTGTTCGGCGGGCTCGACACCATCAGCGCCGCCCAGCTGACCTACAGCGACTACGCGCGGCGCGGCTACTTCGAGCTCGTCGCCGCCGCCGGCTTGGCGGGTGGCACACTCGTGGCGCTCGACTATCACGTCGCCCGCCGGCCGCGCGCCTACATCGCCCTGACGATCGCCCTCGTTGGGCTCACGATCGTGGTCCTGGCCTCCGCGGCCCTACGCCTCAAGCTCTACCAGGATGCGTACGGCTGGACGGAATTGCGGGTCTACGTCGCGGTCTCCATCGTGGCGATGGCCGTCACGCTCGCAGTCCTCGCGACCTTCCTCGCCACGGATCGGGTGCGCTGGGTCGGTCACGCGATGGCGGCCATCGGCCTGTGTTCGCTCATCGGCCTCAACCTTGTTGCGCCAGCCGCGCTCGTGGCGGAGCACAACGTGGCCCGCCTGATCGGCCCGGACGCCGTCCCGTCGAACGCCTACGCGGATCTCGACATGGAATACCTCGTGGTGCTGCCGGACGACGCCGTCCCGGCGCTCGTGGCGGCGTTGCCATTCCTTCCGGCCACCGACGCGACCCGCCTGCGGGCGAACCTCGTCTTCCGGCGCGATATGCTGGCGCAGCAGCCGGCGTTGGTCAGTCCGTTCGCCTGGAACCTGGGCCGGGAACGCGCCAAGGCGGCGTTGGCGACGTTGCCCTGATCGCAGGCTGACCTACACTCCGGGGATGGCGTTGCACCTCCCATTCCAGCCACCCCTCGAACCGATGCTGGCCAAGGCGTCCGACGGTCTGCCCGATGGCGACGGCTGGTTGTTCGAGCCAAAGTGGGATGGCTTCCGAGCGCTCGTGTTCCGTGACGGCGACGAGGTGTACACGCAGTCGCGCGACCTCAAGCCACTGGATCGCTACTTCCCGGAACTTGCCGATCCGCTCCGTGCGGCGCTGCCGGACCGCTGTGTGCTCGATGGTGAAGTCGTGATCGCCAGCAGCGGCGATGGGCTCGATTTCGAGGCGCTCCTCCTGCGCATCCATCCGGCGGCGTCGCGGGTGAAGATGCTGGCCGCCGAATCGCCCGCATCGTTCGTGGCCTGGGATCTGCTCGCGCTCGGCGACGAGGACCTCCGGGATGTGTCGCAGGGGGAGCGGCGGGCGCGTCTGGAATCGGTGCTTGGGGGTGTCGTGCCGCCCGTGCATCTGACGCCGGCGACGCGGGACCGGGCGATCGCCGCCGAGTGGTTCGATCGATTCGAAGGCGCCGGGCTGGACGGTGTCGTCGCCAAGCGGCTCGATGCGCCCTACCAGTCCGGCAAGCGGGCGATGCTCAAGATCAAGCACCAGCGCACGGCCGATTGCGTCGTGGCCGGGTTTCGCTGGCACAAGAACGGCCCGGGCACGCACGTCGGGTCGCTGCTGCTCGGGTTGCACGATGACGAGGGGAAACTGCATCACGTGGGGGTCACATCGTCGTTCACGTGGGAGCGGCGTGGGGCCCTGGTGGAGGAGCTGGCGCCGTGGCGCGAGGGTGCGCTGGACGGCCACCCGTGGCGGGAATGGGCTGAGTGGTCGGCCGCCGGCGATGCCGACGCGTCCGGTCAGCGGTTGCCGGGGGCGACGTCCCGCTGGAACCGTGGCAAGGACCTGTCATGGGAGCCGCTCCGCGCCGAGCGGGTGGTCGAGGTTGCCTACGACCATCTCCAGGGTTCGCGGTTTCGCCACGGAACGACGTTCAAGCGCTGGCGTCCAGACAAGCCGCCGGACGTGTGCCGCTACGACCAACTCGAGACGACCACGCCGTACCTGCTCAGCGAGATCTTCGGCGGGTAGTCGTGGGCCGGACGCGCCGGTCGCGCCGGTCGCGCCGGTCCCGCCGGACGGATCTGGGCCCCTCGCCGCGCCTTGATCGCCCTGGTTGATCAGATCCATGCTCGGCGAGCACGGCTGCGACCCTGGAACGACGATCCTGAGCAGCAGTCCCTCGTGGCCACACCGGTATCGATCAAGGACAGCGATCAGCCGCGGTGGTCGGGGCGGCGGCCACCGGGCTGGTTGTGAAGCCCGCGTCGGCTTCGCCCATGCGACCGAAGTCTTCGGGCACCTCGATCTCGCCCACCATGAAGCCCACTCGCTGCGGCACCGTGAACCCCGCATCGGCTGCGGCCACGAGCTCGATCCGGTTGCCGAATGGGTCGAGCACGTAGCAGCGCTCCACGGGTAGTCCGCTGTCATCGTCGAGGGTGGCGGTGCCGGCCTCCGTCAGCCGCTGGCGCAGGGCGACGAGGTCATCGACGACGAATGCCGGATGGGCCTTCGACGCCGCGCGAAAGTCGACCTCGACACCGAGGTGGACGGCCACGCCTACCGTGGCGAACCAGACGCCGCCTCGACCGGCGAGCGCTTGCGGCTTGGCGACCTCAGGCAGCCCGAGCAGCCCGCCGTAGAAGGCGCGAGCCGCCTTCTCGCCCCCGGCCGGCATCCCGAGCTGGACGTGGTCGATCCCGATGAGTCGCGGAGGGGTCACGAGCTCAAGGGCTTGGTCGAGCGTCGACCGAATCGGGGAACGGCTTGGCGGCGCTCATCGCCGCCTCCGTTGAGGACCGCACGACGGCGACCGGCCAAGACTCGTTGCCGCCCGGACCGGGGTAAATGAGCCAGACGATCGCCACGGCTTCGGCCGGCTCACACACCGCCCAGTCGTTGCACATGCCCGCCTCAGCTGCGTCATGACGTTCGACCCGGGCCGAAACCAGCGTTCGCGACGCCACGGCCCGTGGTACAGCGCGTACCGCGGCAACGATCGCATCCTGGCATTCTGCCGTCGAGAACCCGTCACACGCAGGCGGTGCCAACCCGATGCCGCCACCACAGCCGATGACCGACATCACGGCGATCGACAACAGCGTTCCGCAAGTCAAGCGCATGCCGGCACGGTTCATCGGCTCATTCCGGCGCTGGCTTGGGCTTACGCCGCGGAGCCCGTTCCAGTTGGCCGGCGCGGTCCGGCCAGTCGTAGCCGGCCCACGGGTCGTAGTCGGGATCCAGGGCTTCCTGGACCGGCCGTTCGGCTTCCGGTACGTGGATCAGGTTGACCCGGACCCGGTACCACAGCGACGACCGGCCACGCATCCCGTCGACCAATATGTCCGCCGGTTCCAGCGCGTCGGCCGCCCGGGGATGGCGGGCCCTCCAGCGTTCCAGTCCCTCGAGCGCTTCGGCCTTGGTGGCGGCGCGCGAGATCTCGATGACCGGGACGTTGGTGCGGCGGCGACCGGTCGGGGTGGGGCGGGAACCCTCCCACTCGGTGGGCAGGCCCGCGTTGGGGTCACCGGCCGCGACCGCGGCCGCCCGTTCCGCGGCCACGTCCGGTGGCGGTCCGCCCTCGACGCCGCGACCGGGCTCGTACTCGGTTTTCGGGCGGCGCGCCCGCGAGGGCTGGACCCGCGGCGGTTCCCCGGCCTGCTTGGCGTAGTTGGGGGGCCACGGGGCGTCGCCCTCACCGTCGACTTCGTGGCGGCGCGACAGCTCAAGCAACGCCTCCAACGAGCCGACCGCGCCATCGATGCCCGCGCCCGGGTCGCCGATCGCCGCGAACCGCGCCGGCACGGTCTCGATCGTGAAGGCCTCGGCCTCGACCGTCGGCACCTCGTCCCAGGTCAGTGGCGTCGAAACGCGCGCATCTGGCAGCGGCCGAATCGAGTAGGCGGACGCCACCGTCCGGTCCTTCGCGTTCTGGTTGTAGTCGAGAAAGACGCCCTGGCGTTCCTCCTTCCACCACCGCGAGGTCGCGGCACCGGGCATCCGCCGCTCCACGTCGCGAGCGAGCGCGAGGGCCGCCCGCCGAACCTCGGGATAGGTCCATGAACGCGCGATCCGGACATTGATGTGGATCCCGCGCGATCCCGAGGTCTTTGGCCAGCCCACCAGGCCCACATCCGTCAGGGCCTCGCGGCAGGCCAGGGCGACGTCCCGGATCTGCGACCAGGGCACGCCCGGTACGGGATCGAGGTCAACCCGCAACTCGTCCGGATGGTCCAGGTCGTCGGCCCGGACCGGGTGGGGGTTGAGGTCGATGCAGCCGAGGTTCGCGATCCAGGCCAGGCCCGCCGCATCGTCAACGACGATCTCGTTGGCGGTACGGCCGCTCGGGAATGTGAGCTCCGCTGTCCGCATCCAGTCCGGCGTGTTGTCCGGAGCCCGCTTCTGGAAGAACGCCTCTTTCGCGATGCCGTCCACGAACCGCTTGAGCGCCATCGGCCGGCCGCGCACGCCGGTCAGGGCACCGTCCGCGACGGCCAGGTAATAGCGGACGACGTCCAGCTTGGTGTAGCCGGCGTCCGGGAAGTAGATCTTGTTCGGGTTGGAGATCGCGATCTCGCGTCCGCTGACCTCGACGATCTCCTTCGGCGTCGCCACGACAGAACGATACCCCCGGCTGGAGAACCAGTTCCGATCTTGCCTTGGGCTGGGCCCGCTCTGACGTAGAATCGATCGGCCGTGAAGAACCATGTCGATTCGAGCGGTCGTCGTTCGTCGTGATGGTGACGGCGGCGATCGACGCGGCCGACCAGCGAACCAGGAGGCCACAGCCATGCAGTACGCGCTGCTCATCTACACCGAGGAACCGACCGAAGCGCCGACGGACGAGGCGATCGCCGCGGAGATGGAGGCCTACAACGGATTCACCCGGCACGTCGCCGAACGTGGCGCGATGAAGGCCGGCGAAGCGCTCCATTCGGCCTCGACCGCGACGACGGTTCGCGTCCGGGACGGCCAGACCGTCACCACCGACGGGCCGTTCGCCGAGACCAAGGAAGTCCTTGGCGGGTTCTACATCGTGGAGGCGGCCGATCTGGACGAGGCGATCGATTACGCCGCGCGGATCCCCGGCGCGGCGCGCGGCTCGATCGAGATCCGCCCGATCGTCGATTATGGCGAGAACTCCACCCAGGCCGTCGCCGAAGCCGCGCTGGCCAACTGACCGCGACCGACGCCACCGCCCGAGACGTCGTCGACCGCCTGTTTCGCGAGGAGCAGGGGCGGGCGGTCGCGACGCTTATTCGTGTCCTGGGCGACTTCGACCTCGCCGAGGAGGCGGTTCAGGACGCGTTCATCGCGGCCCTCGAGACGTGGCCGTCGCGCGGCATCCCGAGCAACCCCGGGGCGTGGATCACGACGACCGCGCGCAATCGGGCGATCGATCGACTGCGCCGCCGCCGCCGGCTCCTAGAGAAGACCGAAACGCTCGGCCGAGAGGCGGCGATCGAGGCGGGCCTTGCCGCGATCTCGCCCGGTGGCGGCGACACGGACGAGGCGGACGACGACATGCCGATCGCCGACGATCGACTCCGATTGATCTTCACGTGCTGTCATCCGGCCCTGCCGCTCGAAGCGCGGGTAGCGCTCACCCTGCGCACGCTCGGTGGCCTCACGACCCCGGAGATCGCCCGGGCGTTCCTCGTGCCAGAACCGACGCTGGCCCAGCGGCTGGTGCGGGCCAGGCGCAAGATCCGCGACGCCGGGATCCCCTACCGCGTGCCGCCCCTGGAGTTGCTGCCAGAGCGGCTCGATGGCGTCCTGCGGGTGTTGTATCTGGTGTTCAACGAGGGCTACGCGGCATCGTCCGGCGCTGCCGTCGTGCGGCGCGAGTTGAGCGGCGAGGCGATCCGGCTGACACGGATCGTCGTCTCGCTCCTCCCCGACGAGCCGGAGGCGGCCGGGCTGCTGGCGTTGATGCTCCTCCATGACGCCCGGCGCGAGGCCAGGGTGGGACCGGACGGGCACCTCATCCTGCTCGAGGATCAGGATCGGAGCCGCTGGGATGCCGCCCGGATCGCCGAGGGTCAGGCGATCGTGGAGCGCGTGCTCCCGCTGGGCCGGGTCGGGCCGTATCAGCTCCAGGCCGCGATCGCCGCGCTGCATGACGAGGCTTCCGGTCCGGACGTCACGGACTGGCCGCAGATCGCCGGCCTGTACCTCGCCCTGACCCGACTTGACTCGTCGGCGGTGGTGGCACTCAACCACGCGGTCGCGGTGGCCATGGCCGAGGGTCCGGCGGTCGGCTTGGCCATGATGGATGGGCTCGACGCCGATGGGTCACTCGCGTCGTACCCGTATCTGCCGGCCGCGCGCGCCGACCTGCTTCGGCGGCTTGGCCGCTGGTCGGAGGCCGCCACAGCGTACGGGCGAGCGCTGGAACTAACGGCCAATCGGGCCGAGCGAGCGTTTCTCGAGCGGCGCCTCGCCGAAGTCACGGCACGCGTTGCAGGGGCGAGGCCGGCCGCGTACCCTCGCACTTCCTGACCTGCACCCTGGGAGATGCTCATCCTTGCTCGCCTGAAGCGGATCCTCCGTCCTGTGCGCCCGATCCTCCTGCCGATCTGGTGGCTCGTCCAAGCGGCTCCACCGATGGTTACTGGCCTCGTTCGGAGGGTCATCCCACGGCTCGACCCGCTGCACGTTCCTCGCGGGATCCCGATCCGCCCGTTGCGCGAAGTCGATTACCTGAAGATGACGGTGAAGTTTCCGTATTACCAGGGACGTTGGGGCTACACATCGCGCGCGCTGGCCCAGGCCGCCGAACTGATCCGGCGTCGCGGCCTGCGAACGGCGCTGGAGATGGGCGCGCCGGTTCGGTCGGTCATCGTCGGGGCGGATGTCATGGATGTCACGGCTCGTCCCGTGCTCGATGCGGACGTTTCGATCGTGGTCCACGACGCGACCATTTCGCCGTGGCCGGTCGGCGACAAGGGGTACGACCTGTTCGTCGCGCTCCAGGTGTTCGAGCATCTCAAGGATCGCCAGGCTGAGGCGTTCCTGGAAGTCCGGCGGGTGGCCCGCCACGCGATCCTGTCCCTGCCGATCGACTGGGTCATGGACGACCCGCGCAATTGCCATCACCAGATCTCGCACGAGCGCGTGCTGTCGTGGTTCGCGCCGGTCATTCCGACCCGGGTACTCGAGGGCAATGGCGGGCGTCGTCGGCGCCTGATCTACGTCTTCGAGGATCTCCCTGTCCCTGCCCCTGCGCCGGGATCGGCCGCCGTTGGTGCGTCGGTCAGGCCTCCAGGCGCAGCACCCTGACCGTCTTCGTGGTGACATCCTCGAGGTCCTCGATGGTCGGGACTTCGTAGCGGGCGAGCTCCACGAGGCCGACGCTAGGCAGATGCGCCCGACCGGGATCGCCGGTCAGGACCAGGGCCCCGCGCCCGACGAGTTCGCGTAGCCACGGGGCCATCTGCTCGGCAAGCTCAGGCTCGTACCACAGGTCGCCGACGAGTACAACGTCCCAGCCGCCATCGATACCGATCGGATCTGCCTCGTCGAGCTCGAGTCGGACGCCATTCGCCTCGGCATTCAGCCTCGTCGCCTCGATCGCGAACACCTCGAGATCGATGGCGTGGACGGTCCGCGCGCCGGCCAGTGACGCGGCGATCGCGACGATCCCGCCACCACATCCGATGTCCGCCACGGATCGGCCCCGCACGAGTTCCGGGTGGTCAAGGACATGGCGGGCCAGCGCCTGACCGCCGGCCCATGCCCACGCCCAGTACGGTGGCGGCACCGCGGGCCGCTGGTCCGTGAGTGCAGCGGCCTCCCACAACGGCATGGACAGGCCACCCGTGCGGAGCACGATCTCCGGCACGAGCGGGGCGGGTGCGGCGATCGTATGGGCCAGGATGAAGTCGCGTCGTTCGGCCGGAGTCATCGGGGCAGTCTGACGGCTACCATCGAGCGTGTGATCGCTCGGCTAGGGGAGGTGCTCGATCGGCGACCGGTGGCGGTGGGGTTGTCGGTAGCGGTGTTCCTGTTGCCGGTGTTGTTCGTGCTGGCCATCCCGGATCCCCTGGAGCAGCCGTTCGGCGTGGACGTGGCCCTCTACCAGGAGGCCGCGGCGCGCTGGCTCGCCGGCGGACCGTTCTATGAGCCTCGCCAGCTCGCCGGACCGTACGAGGTCGCTCATGGCGACATCCTCTACCCGCCAGTCGGGCTGTGGCTGTTCGTGCCATTCACGGTCCTGCCGCTGGTGCTGTGGTGGGTGATCCCGGCGGCGTTGACGTCCGCGGCCGTGTGGCGGTTACGGCCCCGGCCCTTGGCCTGGCCGTTGATCGCGTTGTGCCTGGCCTGGCCGACGACGCCACTCAAGATCTGGACCGGGAATCCGGTCATCTGGTGCGTTGCCGCGATGGCCGTGGCCACCGTGTGGCGGGGAGCGGCGCCATTCGCGCTGCTCAAACCGAGCCTCGCGCCGTTCGCCCTGTTTGGGGTTCGGGACCGGGCATGGTGGCTGGGTCTCGCGCTGTTCATCGCCATGGGCGTGCCATTCGGGGCACTCTGGCTGGACTGGGTCGCGACCGTCCTCAACTCCCGTGGTGGCGGCTTCCTGTACTCGGCCCTCGAGGCGCCGATGCTGACCCTGCCACTCGTGGCCTGGCTGGGTCGAACCCGGCACCGCTAGGAGGGATCGCCGCCGGGGCTCAGGACCGTGGGTCGGGCGCCTGCCCAGTGCCGTCCGACGGTGTGGGGAAGAGGACCTGCAGGGCTGCCTGCACCCGGAGGTAGAACCGGATCGTCATGACGGCCAGGGCGACGAATACCCCGATCGCTGCCACGGCGGCGACGCCGATCGCCACCGGCACCGACGCTCCGAGGATGAGAGTGACGACCAGCGAGCACGCCGCCGATCATCGAGACGATGAGGCCGATCATGGTGCCCGAGGTCGTCAGCTGATAGACGGCGGCCCCGGGCCCGCTGGTCGGCGGGCTGCCGTAGCTGACCATGATGCCCGCCAGGTCGTCGTGCATCGAGGTCGTGAAGTACGGAATGACGACCGGCGCGATCTCCCCGTAGCCGTGTCGGATCCGAGCCATCCCATAGACCGCACGGTAGTCCTCGTAGCTGGTCCCGATGATGCGCCCATACGTCGTGAGGCCCACGACCAGGTCGAACGCCTGGCCGGCAACCCAGGAGCCAGACGATGTCCAGCGCCGGCTCCTCGTCATCTCCCTCGTCGAGGTCGTGCCAGGTTGCGCCGCGGTCGGTGCCTCGAGTGAGGTGATGACGCGGCGAAGGTATGCCGCCATCTCGAAAGGCGCCCCGTCCATGTGGGAGGTCTCGCGAACAGACCGTGCCAGCCCACCGAACTGGCTTCC
>JANOIS010000290.1:0-2930 GCA_031407755.1 Chloroflexota bacterium
ACCTCCTCCAGGAACGCGGACCACCCCGACCGGTCCGCGACCGAGTAGCCGCTCGAGAACGGTGCGATCGACGGGTCCGTCATCTCCATCGGGTTGCACGAGACGATGCGGACCCATGGCCGGCCGCTGGCCGAGATGGCGGGGAAGGCAACCACGTTGTCCTCCACGATGACGTCCGGCGCGAGCTCATCGAAGATCTCGGTCAGGCGCGGGTTGACGTACTTCGAGCCATCGATCAGAGCCTGCCAGGTGGGCGCGATGAACTCGCCCAGCTGATCGATGGTGGGCTTGCGGAAGACCGGCGACGTGTCGCGGATGAAATCGATCCAGAACTGGCCCGGGATCTCCGGTTCTGCCGGCGGCGGGCCGAGGCGCATCGATCGTTCCTCGAAACCTTTGGCCTCCAGCGTGCCGGCGAATGACTCCTCGATGACGAACACGACGCGATGGCCGCGCTCACGGAGCACGTTGCCGATGCCGACGCAGTTGTTGGTCGGCCCGAATGCTCCCTCGGGAAAGAAGACGATCGTGCGCGGCTCGGTCACGTGGCCTCCGTGGGTCGGGTGCTGGCGCGCGGGCGTGGCGTGCTGCGCCATCATGCCGACCCGCGGCTCGCCGTGCCGGTTCGTGGCGGCCTATGACGCGCCGCGGCGGGCGTGTTGCGGTCCGCGGTCCTCCGCCCGATTCCACTCGGAGTAGAGCGGATGGCCCTTCGCAGCGGACAAGCCCCTCGACCTACCTTCGGCGGGCTGGCAACGGGCGACATTGAGCGTGGCCAGAGAACAAGCGCCTGTTTCGGCGGTCGGTCCATGGTCTTTAACGCGGTCGAAACCGCCCAGCGTCTACTCCCATTGGAAACGGCGAGCCCTTCGGGACCCGGACGACTCAGTTGGCCTGGAGGACCGACCGAAGTCGCTCGAATTCCATCTGATCGATGTCGCCATTGGCGAATCGGACGCGAAGCGCGTCGAGGGCCGGGTCCCGTGGCGTGGTCGTCGCCGGCATGACTCGATGCAGGCCGCGGGCCAGCAGGACGATGGATGTGTACGGCACGAGGATCATCAGGCCGATGGAGAGCAGGATCACGACAATTTCGGGCAGTCCGACATTCGGCATCGCCAGATGGTAGCCGAGGGATCCAGTTTGGTGTAGCGTAGTCCACCGACCGACCAGTCGGTTTGTTGAATGATGCCGGTGAGACCATGATCAAGCGCGCGAAGACGGAACCGAGCGAACAGAGTCGAAGCCGACGGGAACGCATCCTGGATGCCGCCTTCACGACGTTCGCCGGGCGCGGCTACCGGGATGCTTCCATGGACGACATCGCCGCGGCCGCCGAGACATCCAAGGGCGGCGTCTACTTCCACTTCTCGACAAAGGAATCGATCTTCCGCGAGTTGATGCGCACGACGGCGGACAAGCTCGTCGGCAAGGTGGAGCGGGCGGTCGGCACGGAGGAAGATCCGATCACCCAGGCGGAGATCGCTATCCGGACGGTCCTCGCGACGTTCGCGGGGCACCGGACCATGGCCCGTCTGCTGTTCCTCGACGTGATCGGTGCCGGGCGCGTATTCCAGGCGGAGGCCAACGCGCTCCACGAGCGGTTTGCCCTGCTCATCCAGGGTTACCTCGACCAGGCGGTTGCGGACGGGGTGATCCCGCCGATCGATACGCGTGTCACCAGCATCGCCTGGTTCGGAGCGCTCAACGAGGTCGTCGGCCGCTGGCTGCAGGCCGAGCGGGCGGAGCGGCTGGAGGACGCGTATCCCACGCTTCGGGCGACGTTGCTGCGGAGTGTCGGTGTACCGGAGGAGCGGATCGGTCGGCTGGCGGCCGGGGTCGTGCCGAGCTCGTTCCCGGAGGCGCGCCCGTGACCGTCGCCGCGGGGACCGGCCAGCGATCGGCGACCGGACTCGCCATGCGGACCGATCCCGCGGACCCGTTCGATCCGATCGCTGTCTACGCGGCCGGCGTGGAGGCGGGGCTCGAGGCATCGCTCTGGATCCACCCGTCGGAGGATCTCGCCCTCGTCGGCCTTGGTCGGGCGTGGTCCGTGGAGGCGGACGGCGCCGACCGCTTTGATGAGGTGGACCAGGCGTGGCGGACCCTCGCCGCAACCTTTGGCCCGGACGATCCGACCCTCCAACGCGGCGTCGGGCCGGTGCTCATGGGCGGGTTGGGATTCACCGGCCGGCGACCAGTCCCGGGCGACATCTGGGAGCCGTTCGGCGCCGCCTCGCTCGTCCTGCCCGAGTTCATCGCGGCCACCACCGGCGGGGGCTCGTGGATCACGACCACGACGGCCGAGGGAGCGGCACCCCGCGGCACACGACGCTGGGACCGGATCCTGGCGCGCGCTCGCGACATCGCCCCGGCTCGAGGCGCTCTCGTGGCCCACCCCGTGTCGACGCCCCTGGCCATCGTGGAGGAACAGCCCGACGAGGACCTGTGGCGTCGGACGGTCGGGCTGTTCGCAGGGGCGGTCGGTCGTGGCCGACTGGACAAGGTCGTGCTGGCGCGTCGCGTGATCATGACCTCGCCCGCCGACCTCGATGTCGAGAACGGCCTCCGCCGACTGGCCGCCAGCGCCCCGGAAAGCACGGTGTTCGCGTTCCGGCGCGGCGGTCGCACGTTTCTGGGTGCCACCCCGGAACGCCTGATCCGGACCGATGGCCGCGCGTTTCGGACGGTCGCGATCGCCGGGTCCGTGGGGCGCGGAGCGGATGGCGCCGCGGATGCCGCGCTTGGTGCCGCCCTGCTGTCGTCCGAGAAGGATCGCGAGGAGCACGCCGTCGTCGTCGACGCGCTGCGCGATCGATTGACCCCGATCTCCGAGCGCCTGACGATCGAACCCGAGCCGCGGGTCCTGACGCTGCGCCACGTCCAGCATCTCATCACCGAGATCGAGGGCACCGTCCGCGAACGCGAGG
>JANOIS010000085.1:0-10015 GCA_031407755.1 Chloroflexota bacterium
GGGGGAGCATGAGGCGGGGGAGCAGCGAGTAGTTCCACTCGCCGTGGAAGGCGTCGGGCCGGAGATGGAGGGTCGCCATATCGGCGTCGGAGACCGTCCGCCCGGCCGGGTAGTGGTTCCGATCGAGCGCGCTCCGGACCCGAAGACCGGTCCGGGTCGTCGTCGCGGCGATGAGCTTGACGATCACCTCGTGACTGACGAGGGGCTTGCCCCGCCAGTTCTGGCTGATCGCGCTGAACAGGCGGTGCTCGATCTTGGGTGTGAGACAGATTTGTAGGTCCTGAGTTCAGGCCGCGCTCGTCTGGTTGTGGATGCGCGGCCAGACCTCCTCCCAGCGGCCGCTGGCCTCCTGGCAGCGGAGGCTGACGATGGCGGAGGCGCCGCGCACGCTCCAGCGCATCCCGGACAGCTTCAGGCGCTGGGCCACGACGGCCCGGCAGCCGGCCTCGACCGCCCCCGACCCCGACGAACAGGCCGAGTTCGCGGAAGCGGGCGCAGCACATCCGCTCCCGGTTGGAAGGCCCGCCATGCTCGGACGGTTGTTCACAGACCGCGCCGACGACCCTGAGCAAGAACGCTCTGGGTTTTACGCTCTATCGGCGTCAGGCCGACCGAACCCGGGTATCATGTCGGCCCGGCCACGCACCAACCGAACAGGTGTTTCCACGTTCGGATAGAGCGTCGGCTTCTGGTTCTGCGCTCTATCGAGGGCCAGAACCATCGCGCGCCTGTAGCTCTGGATAGAGCGTCGGCCTCCGAAGCCGAAGGTCGTAGGTCCGAATCCAGTCAGCCGTGCCACGTCCTACATAATGAAGGCCGCGCCGTCCGGCACGCTCGGCTCCGGACCTACGCTGAGGCCGCGGGAGTCTGGTCTGGCGACGCCATGAGCCGGGCGGCAGTTATCGTGTCGGAGCGAGACAAGGTCCGACACTCTAACTGGACAGATTCCCGTTCACATCGCACGCTCGTGCCACAACGCTTGCTGACGGCTGCTTCCCAAGCAGAAGGTCGCGAGTTCGAGCCTCGTCTCCCGCTCCACATCCGTCGTTTCGCTCAAGGGGTTGCGGTCGGCATCACGACATCCCCAGGTCCATACAGTGCCGTACTTACTGGCCCTCAGCTTAGTGCGGCAGCAAGGTGAGGTCCGGTGTGCCTTTCGCCGGGAGGCTCGGCAACAAAGGACGGGCGACCGTCGCGAACCATGAGCGCTAGAGGTCGACCAGATACGCGAGGATCGCACTCGGGACGGCCCACGCCTCGTCCTCGTCTGATGTGTCGAGAACAGACCGAGTGGCTAAGAGGCCGCGCCAATCGGACGCCTCAACTGTCCTGGCCTCGGCCTTCCAGCCACCGTCATCAACGAACTTACCCTCGATCGCGACATCGACAAGAAGTTCCGAGATGAAGTCGATTTCCTTGCGCGCAGGCGTTCGCCAGTGGAAGACCCGATCATCTCCCTCCCAGTCGTGCCCAGCGGCCACCGATGCTCGGCGCAGCGCCATGCCGACCATCATCTCGTTCAGCACCGTGACATCGACGTCGTCCCTGGCTGGATTCCGCAGGTGAGAGAGGCGAGCGACAAGCGGATCGAGCGCGTAGATCTTCGGCTGGGACCCAGGTAGCGCCAACCAGGGCTTCTCGCTGCGCTGCGGACAGGCCCAAGCAAGGTAGCCGTTACGTAGGTAGTCGAGGTGGCGAGTAACGGTCGGTCTGCTCACCTCTGAGTCTTCGGCGATGGACGTCAGGTTCACGGGGCTGGCCATCCCCTCCATGAACCGAGCAAACATGTTCATGATTGTTGTCTCGCTCGCGCGGCTCTCACCGAACACGTCTTTGAAGATCACCGTGAAGATGTCGTTGACGAACCACTCCGGTATCGGCTCGCCTCGCTTGGCTGCCGCCGCGGCGATCGGAAACCCGCCGTAGGCGAGGTAGGTGTCCCAGGAACGCACGAGGTCGGCGAGCCACGGCACGAGGGCCCGGAATGCATCACGAGCTACGGACGTGCGCAGATCTGCGAGCCCGAGCCGGAGCCCGGCTGGCGGAGGTTCTGGAAGCATCAGCCGCGTAAAGGTCCGAAATCCAATGGGGAGCAACGTTCGATCCGGGTTGACGATGCGGCCCCGCCGGCCGGGCCATTCGCCGATCGCTTCAGTCAGAGCCTCCGCGTTCGAGCCGGTAAGCACGACCGTTCCATCACCGAATGACGGCAGGTTGTCCCGAAGCCATTTGATCGTTTTTGCCCACTCGCCGGTGGCACCGCTGATCTCGTCAATGAACCACCACCGTTCGATTCCTTCAGGTGGGCGCGGCAGTGTCACGTTCTGAACGATCGATCTGATGTCACTTGCGGACATTCCATCCGCAGCAAAGCGCACGATTGCCAACCGCGGCACCCCGCTCTCGATCAGGCTGTCGATCGCCTGTTTGGCAACCACAGTCTTACCGACCCGCCGAGGTCCGCGGAGGACATACAGGCCACCTGGCTCGAGGTCATCGAGCGCTCCTGCCGTGTAGCCGAGCCCTGATCCGCGCGCGGCTTGAAGGTCGCGATCTGTCGCAGACCAGGAGTCTGAGCGCCACCAAGGGTTGAGGTCGCTGAGCTCTTGCGCGAGCAGTCCCTGCTTCGTTTTTCCAGCCATACCCTACCTTATGTAACGCGCTGCGTGCCAACAGGTATACTTTCTGGCACGTTGCTCGTTCCAGAATGTATGCCGACGTGCTATATGTCAATGGGAGACAGGCACGCTGACCGGCGGAAATGACCACCCACTTGCATCACACTCCCTACCGCCAAGGGTTCATGTTCGACCAGGCCCCGAACAACCCCGCCATGGTTCCGAGAAGAAAGAGTGCCGGCCCGAACGCGCGACGGCGCTGCACCCTCGCGACCCAGACAACGAAGATCACCAACGCGACCTTCAGCGCGAAGCCGACGCAGGCGCGGATGACAGGGTCGGTGATCTGCGCGAGGAGCAGGTTCGTCTCGGCGAAGTAGCCCCTGGGCTCGATCGACGACAGGCCCTGCGCGGTCGCGAAGTCGAGGACCTGGCTTCCGGCGAACGCGATGGCGAGGATCACGAAGGCGATCCGCCACCCCGATCCTTGCGCCTGGTCGGCCTCCGCCCCGGTCTGATGCTCGAGTGTTGGGAGCGCTTCTCGAGGAATCATGGTCATCCTCTTCCCATCGACTTCACCGGGGTCGGAGTTATCGTGCCTCATGGCGGCTCACGCCGCCGGGTGGAACCGTGCCGCGTGGCGCAGGCGCGTCGGCGGATGGGGGGCGAGCCGATAAAGGTCGTGTGGCCGACCGGCTGGGTCGCGTGGCGACTGGCCGGGCGCGCGGAACTCGTGTCCCGCGACGGCACGGTGATCGGGCAGGAGGTACCCAAGCTGCCACATTTGGTCGAGGTGCAACTTTCAAGACCTGCCGGTCGTCTCTGCGGCATGCGCCGGACCGGTCCGCTCCTGCTCACGCTGGTTATGATCGTGGTCGCCCACCTGTGGGTCCCGCAGCCGGTCGCGGCCTGCTCGTGCGTCGCGCCGATGGACGTCATCGAGAGTGCCGGCCGCGATCCGGGCTCGGCGGTCTTCACCGCGACTGCGGGCGTCCGAGTCGGCGACAGTATCCCTGTCGCCGTCACCCGGTGGATCAAGGGCGTGCCTCCGATCGGGCCGATGATCCTGGCGGGCTCGGACCCCCTCGATCTGTGCGGCTCCACGTCGCCACCGGCCGGCGGCGAGTATCTGTTCGTCACCTACACGTCGGAGACCTCGCGACTGGCGATTTCCGGCTGCTCGGTCCAGGCGGATATCGCGGGGCCGGAGGGGGCCGCGATGCTGGCTCGGGCGATGCAGATCTACGGCTCGGGCGCTGCGCCGCCGACGGACGCACCCACATCGGCGACGCGGCCGTCCCTCGTCGACGACAGCATCGCGGCCACGATCGTTCCGCTCGCCGTGACGCTGATCTTTGGGCTCGGCGTTGTCGTTGGTCTCGTGGCGCTGTTCCGCCGACGAAGCGTGTAGAACGGGCCGACGACGGTCCCGTCCGTGTCGATGTCGATGTTCTGGCCGTACGGACTGGACGGGAGACGCATTCCCACCCAGATTCAACAGGGGTCGTTGACGTCCCAGGTGGCGATCGGAGGAACGATGAGGCGAATCCGGCTCTTGGCGCTGCCTCTGGCGTCCCTGGTCCTGGTTGGCTGCCAGGTCGTCGGCGTGCCGACCTCGGCCACCGAGATATGTGCCGCATCGGCGCGCGACTACGCCGGAACACTTGTCGGCTCCTTCACGACCACGGTCGGCGCGATCCGGCGTCTCGAAGGGCTGGTTGAGCCTGCACGATGGCCAGGCATCGGACCCGATCGTCCGGCTGTGCTGTGCTTCATCGATGCGGAGACCGCCAAGGGTCCGCCGCCCGGGCCGAACGGCGAGATTCGCGACCCCTTCGACCGTGTCGTGATCGGGATCGTCGATGAAGAGGACGAGATGGTCACGGCCGGCTATCGCGACCAACTGCCGGTGCAAGCGCCCTGACCGCTCCGCCTGCATCTTTAGTGGTGCGGCAACCGGATAAGCAGGACATGCAAGGTCCAGTAAGTCGAACGAGGACCGCAGCCGGAACATCGACGGCGTAGGCAGCGGCCTGACCATGGTCGAGGCCAACGCTCGCTGTGGGTGGTACGCACACTGGCTGGCTGCTCTGGCCCGTGACGACCGCGCCACGATGACCCAGGCCCAGGCCATGATCGAGACGTTCCCGACGTGGGCATCGATCGCGGATCCGCGCATGGCCACCCAGTCAGTGGGGGACCACGAGGCGAGTCTGATCGCCGCCGTGCAGGCGGGCGATCCCAACCCGATTCGGGCCGACCAGGTCAACAACTGCGGAGGTTAGCGAACCTCGCCCGGTCCGGTGGGTCGTCTTCGCCGAAATGGCCGTGATCGGGCGAGTTCGGCGCGCTTGTGCGTCAAGGACGGTTGGCAAGTCAGATGGAGGGAGGACCATCGGGCGTTGATCGGCGACGCGAAGAGGCGACCGTAGGACCTTCAGACGACGCAGCACGCGGGGAACCCGAAGTCAGGGCCGACCGTCGGAAGGGCAAAGCCACGATAATGTGACGCAGAGGGGGCGACATGATCGCGAACGGACAGGGCAGTTGCCGCCTCGGTGCGACTGGATCACTCCTGGGGCTGATCCTCGTCCTCGGTGGTCTTGCGGGATGTGCGACGACGCCCAAGGACAGTGTCCCGGTCGCGACCTGGCCCGTGTCGCCTGAGCCACTGCCCGATCCCACGGCCGCGAGCACCGACGCGCGCGTGACGTGTGGCGACAGGGCGTTCCCGGCCGCGGGGCTCGATCCCCCCGCTGGAGCGCTGACTGGGTCCGGCCCCGAGTTCGACGCCTTGCGCGCTGCGATCACGAAGTTCGGGTCGGAGTTCCCGGGCTCGTCAGACTGGTCGTGGCGACTCGCCGGACGCGATGCATCGGGCGCGATCTTTCTGGCTGAGACAGAAGCCCTGGGACCGCCCGGCTGGGTCTCGGTCGAAGTGGCCGCGGACGCGACGGGCTGGCAGCCCTTGACCATGGGGCAATGCGATCCGCACGTCGTCCTGTCGCCCGAGTTCGGGCCCGCAACGTGGGCTCTCGACCCGCAATACCCCGCTCCGACGGAGACCACGACGGAACTCCACATCCTGGTCTGGGAACAAGCTTGCTCGAGCGGGTCGCCGACGACCGGGCGAATGTCTGCCCCCGTCGTCGAGTACGCGTCCGGGTCGGTGACCATCACGATCGGCGTGCGGCCGCTCCAGGTCCAGCCTGGAACGCTCCTGGCGTGTCCGCTGCCGCCTGGCACCCCCACCAGCCTGCGACTTGGGGAGCCGCTCGGCGCACGAACTCTGCTCGATGGAGGCCGCGTCCCACCGGCTCCGCCATCGCCTGCCAACGGCTGGTAGGGCTGGTAGGGCTGGTGCTCGGGCTCGTCCAGCGGGCAGCCTCGTCGGCGGCAACGGCGGTCGCTCGACGGTCGCACGCCCGGCCCACCCGCTCACGAGTGGCCTGAAGCAACAGCCTCCAACCAAGCCATGGTGCTTACATCGGAGTCGACCAACCCCAGGCTCGGGTGATAGGTCAGGCCGGAGTGCTTCTCGCCTGCGACCTGAAGTCCCGCCACGGCCCATTCCTGGGCAATCGCTCGATCGCCGAGGGCGAGCGACACGCGAACCTGCGCGACACATAGCCTGAAGCGGCTTCGAGCAAACAGCGGCATCTCCTCGCTTCGCCGGTCCAGCAGCGCCTTCGCCTCGGCGATGCGTTCCTGGCCCCCGCGTTCGAGGAGAATCTCGGCAAGTTCAGTCTCCTCCTCGCCCGAAGTGCCGTTTCCGTCGGGGCCGCCGGCGCTCAAGGCCTGGCGCAGAAGTCGCTCGGCCTCGTCAAGACGACCCGCGGACCGCTCCGTATCTGCGAGCCGATGGAGAGCCACCACGCGCTCGAAGTCAAAGAGATCCGGCGTCGCGAGGTTCTCCTCCAACAATGCGCGGGCGGCCGCCTCACGGACGGGATCCCCCGTCTCGAGCAGCGCGAGCGCCTTGACCCGGCGGTACTGCACTCGGTTGTCGGCTCGTGCCCGTGCCAGTCGGTTCGCGAACTCGGCGCGTGCGGCCTCGTCCCAGTCCGCAGACCGATACCAGTCGTCAGAGCGCTTGCTTGAACCTGCTGCGCCCATGCAGCGAAGTCTGCCTCATCGGGAGGATCAGCGATCGCGACGACGTGCTGAAGGTACGTCCCGGGATGGCGTCGTTTCTCGTTGGACTTACCAACCGGGCTTGGCGCGACAGGGCTTGACACTATATCCATCGTGGATATAGTTGGCGCATGACACCCGCCGAGACACCACTACCGTCCGCCGCGATCCATATCCTGCTGGCCCTGGGGCCAGCCGAGCGCCACGGCTACGCGATCATGACCGAGGTCGCCGCGATGTCCAACGGCGCGGTCAGGCTCGCCCCGGGCACCCTGTATACGAACATCAAGCGATTGCTGGCGAGCGGCCTGATCGAAGAGGCCGCGGAGCGCCCGGAGCCGGAGCTTGACGACCAGCGCCGCCGCTACTACCGGCTCAGTCCCGCCGGACAGCGGGTCGTCGTCGGGGAGGTAGATCGGATGGATGCGCTCGTCGCGAGCGCACGGCCCTGGCTGCGGACACTCTCCGAATGAACCGCCACGTCCGGATGTTTCGCGGCTTGCTCCGCGCCTACCCGGATGCGTTCCGCTCGGACTATGGCGACGAGATGACGCGTTTGTTCGCCGACCAGATCGGCGATGCCCAGGGTTCGGGTCGCCCTCTCGCAGTCGCGCGCCTGTGGGCCGACAGCCTTGTGGACGTGCTGATGACCGCCCCAAGCCACCATCTTCGCAAGGAGGAACGTGTGCCACAACCCGTGGATCTCCCGTCGGGCGGACTCGCTGGAGGTGAGCGCAGGGGTATGGGACAGGGGCCGAAGGTGCTCCTGGGCCTGCTACCCCTGTGGCTCCTCGTGTTCTCCCTCCTCGCCGCCCCAGGGTTCATGGAACCGGCCTTCGAGAATCCACCAGCCGTCCTTGGGGCACCCATTGGCCTTGTCCTCCTGACGATCGCATTGGCGCTCACGGCCATCGGGGTGGCGGGGCTCCGGCGGGTGTCGTCCACGGCCGCGTCGACCGCGGTCGTCCTCTGTTTCACCGTCCCTGCGATCTTGCTGATCGTCCTGACGCCGGCGATAGTGCTCGTCGTGCAGAACTTGCGTTGAAGGGATTCACGGCTTGAGGGCGGCTCTGGGGTAACGCGTCTGGTGGGGCTTGGCTGGACGCGCCACGCACTCGCGCCCATCGGCCTGACGCATGACAATGACCCCGACATGAGAGGCCTTGACGAACTTGACGCCGGGGAGTGGGTTCTCGGCATCTCGAGTTGGGTGATCTCCGACGGCAACTACGCTGACTTCGCCGTCGGCGAACAGCGTCGCTTCGCGCTCGAGTATTTCGAGAAGGATCTGCACGACTCGACTCCCGGCACTCGCTCAGCCAGATCCGTGGGGGAAGGGCTGTACGAGATCACAGCCGAAGTCGCCTACGCGGCCCATGACCTCGTACTGCTCGATTTCGGCCTGCTCGCGTACTCGGACACGCGCACTCCAGCAGCTACGAGCGGGACCTGGCGCTCGGGAATCGTGCTGCTCGAGGTCGACCACTTCGCCTACTTCGAGACGCACGCCCAACGTGAGGGAATCCCACCGGCCATCTATGCCTGGACGATCACCGGCATCTGGCGACAGACCGCGCCCTACATTCTGGATCCCGATCCCAACAGACCGCAGTACATCCGGGATCCCGCTCGCCTCGGGTATGCCTCGGTCGATCGCACCGGCGCGCTACACGGCGACGATGGATCGAACGACTATCTGCTGCGATGTCGGCTCGAACAGGACCCTCCGACCCATCGCTTGTGATGCGACCGGGGCCCGCGTCACTCGTGGTTGGTCGCAATCCGAGCGGGGAACGTAGGAGGCGCCGAACGCCACAACGCGCGCCAGGCTGATGGCCCTCCCACCCTTGTCAATCACAATGTGGTCGCGACCCGCGTCTCAGTGCCAGAAGGGGGGCTCGATGGAGGTCCTTGTCGTCCTCGCGGCGTTACTCGTGGGAGCGTGCTCGGTGGGTGCCCCGACAGTCGCGCCGGCGGATCCGTCAGAGTCAGCGGTCACCGAGTCCGCACCGGTCGCATTGGCAACGGCGACGCCGGCAGTCTCGCCCACGGCTTCACCCTCGGAGGCGCCAGCCTCAGCGCCGACTCCGTGGGGCCCACTTGCGGTCCTCCCTGCCCAGGACGGAATGGATACCCTGGGGCTAGAGGGGCCGCTGCGCATCACCGACACATGCGTGTACCTGGAGGCGCATGGCCAGGTCTACCTGCTGTTCTGGCATGCCGGCCAGGTGACCTGGAACGAAGTGTCGCGGACCATCACCTTCGAGAACTTCCCGGGGGTCGACGACGGAAGGATCGTCACCCTGCGCGATGGAGACGAGGTCGTCATCGGCGGCAGCGGTGGTGGAGGTGAGGGCGAGTCGGGCGAGGAGTTCGTCAGGCGGATGGACTGGGTCTCGCCGCCGGCGTCCTCGTGCTCTCTAGACCAGTGGTGGAGCGCGGGGAGCGTCGAGACCTGACTCGCCTTGCCCAGTCGCCACGTGGGTCGCTGCGACCGCGGCGGATGACACCAAGCATCACGTCACGAGCCGGCGTGCTGTTAGACTAGACGATGTCTAAATACGCACGCACGGAGAACACGACGATGACCCTCGCGCAGACAACCGGCCCAACCGTGTCCGACTCGGTCGAGTCGGACCTCCAGGCGACACTCATCGAACTCGTCGAGCTCGCCCTTCAGGGTAAGCAGGCGCACTGGAACGTGACCGGTCCGAACTTCCGGTCGGTCCATCTTGAGCTCGATGAGATCGTCGATGCCGCCCGACTCGCGTCCGATCGCGTCGCCGAACGGATCGTCACGATCGGGTATGCGCCGGACGGGCGTGCGGGCACGATCGCGGCCACGCCGCCGTTCTCCCCGTTTCCCGCCGGCGCCGTCGATGCCGCCCAGGTGGTCGAGGTCGTTGGTCTACGCATCGACGAGCTCGCCGGTCGCCTGCGCGAGCGGATCCGGCGTCTCGGCGAGACCGATCCCGTCAGCCAGGGGATCCTGGTCGACGTCGATGAGGAGCTCGAGAAGCAGGCCTGGATGCTCCGCGCCCAGCTGGCGTGACGGTGGTCGAGCGCCTGCACGCGGCGGGCCTCCGGGCGACCCGTCCGCGGGTCGCGGTCCTTGAGGCGCTCGGCGCAGATCGCGGCCATCGCTCCGCCGAGGAGCTGCTGGTCGCCCTCGCCGCGAGGCAGGTCCGGCTCGCCCGCGCCTCGGTCTACAACGTCCTCGATGACCTCGTCGCGACGGGCCTCGTCATGCTCGCCGATGTCGG
>JANOIS010000088.1:0-4407 GCA_031407755.1 Chloroflexota bacterium
GCACGACCCGCACCGCGGACACGTCCCGCCACAGCCGCGGTGTGCGATCCAGCGTGCACACAACGATGGAGATGACGAGCACGACCAGGACGATCCCGAACGCCGCCGACGTGAAGATCGCAAAGGCCCCGAGTCGCTCAAACGCCCCGACCAGACCCGTGCCGAGGACGGGGTCGTAGCGGGCGTGGATGTCGTCCATGGCGGCCGCGTAGTCGGCGGGCGAACGCTGCGCGAAGTCGGGCAGCTGCGCGATGGTCATCCCGACGACCGCGAGCAATGACAGGCAGATGATCTGGACGACCGCGAAATCGACCGAGGTGAACAGCCGCCACAGGCCCCGACCGATCTCCGCGAGCGGGTTGGATGGTGCGGTCACTGCCGGAGCCGCCCGGATCGCGGCCGGTGTCGCCACGAGATCGGGCCTCAGACGCCGACGGTCGGCCGCTCGACCCTGCGGGCAACCTCGAGCGCGGCGGCGAAGTCGTCCTGAAGGTCTTCCAGATCCTCGAGCCCCACGGAGATCCGCAGCAGGCCGGGCGTGATGCCGGCTTCGGCGAGCTGGGCCTCGGTCATCTGGCGCTGTGACGTCGATGGCGGGTGGACGACCATCGTGTGGACGCTCCCGAGCGAGGCGGTCAGTTCAGTCAGGGTCAGTGCGTCGATGATCGCGCGGCCGGCCTCGCGCCCGCCGGCGAGTTCGATCGCGAGCATCCCGCCGGCGACATCGGGTCGGAACTGGCGCATCGCGACCTCATGCTGGGGGTGACTCGCGAGCCCCGGGTAAAGGACGCGCCCCACGCCGTCCTGACGCTCCAGCCAGGCCGCCAGTGCCCGCGCGGTCCGGGCGTGCCGCTCGACCCGGACGGCGAGGGTCATGATCCCGCGCAGGACCAGGAACGCATCGAACGGACCGATCGTGGCGCCGGTATCGATCTGGACCTTTTCCGCCCGGCGGATGAGATCCGATCGACCGGCCATGACCCCGGCGATCACGTCGCTGTGGCCGCCCAGGAACTTGGTCGCCGATTCGACGACGAGGTCAGCCCCCAGATCGATCGGCCGGCACACGTACGGCGAGGCGAAGGTGTTATCCACGATATAGGTGGCGCCCGCGTCGTGGGCCAGACGGGCGATCGTGGCGTGGTCGGTGACGACGGTCGTGGGGTTGGCGATCGTCTCGGTGTAGACGACCCGGGTCGGTGCGGCGGCGATGACCGTGGCCGCGGTGGCTTGGTCGGTCAGGTCCGCAAACTCGACGGTGACCCCGAACGAGGCAAACGTGTCAAGGAGCTGGGTCCGGGTCGATCCGTAGATCGCCCACGGCGCGACGACCCGGTCGCCAGCCTTGAGCTGCGAGGAGAGGGCCGCGTGGATGGCACCCATCCCGGACGCGAGGGCGATACCGGCCTCGCCACCGGCCAGTTCGGCATAGGCGGCACCGAGGGCGCTCGTCGTCGGGTTCGAGATGCGGCTGTAGGCGTAGCCAGCGCGGGGATCGGCGGCCACGTCGCCGAGTTCCTGGGCGTCGACCGAGGAAAACGTCGCGGTCTGGTAGATCGGCACGCTCGAGGGCCGTTGGTCCACCTTCGGAGCCCGCGACGCCGCCCGGATGGCTCGCGTGGAAAACCCCTGTTGGCGCGCCCTGGGGTCCGGCGTGAGGTCGTCGTGCACGACCCGGATGCTACACGGGAACGCTTCCTGACCATGCCAGCCGCCGCAGCGCACGCGCCGGAGGCGCCGCCCGCGCTCAGTGGGCGGACGCCACCCCTGGTCGGTCGCTCGGCATGTTGACACCGGTCACTCGGTTCTTGCCGCTTCGTTTGCTCGCGTACATCGCGCCGTCGGCGCTGATCATCAGTTCATCGGCGGTCGTGCCGTCATCCGGGTAGCTCACGACGCCAACGGACAGGGACGGCCTGACGGACGAGTCCGGTGATTGAAGGGTTATTTCGTTCACGCCGATGCGGATCTTCTCGGCCAGCACGAAGGCACCCGTGGGGTCTGTCTCTGGCAGCAGCACGACGAACTCATCGCCGCCGTAGCGGGCAGCGGTATCGATGCGCCGGACGCCGGCCGTGACGACCTCGCCGACGGCGCGCAGCACGCGGTCGCCGTGGAAGTGCCCCAATCGATCGTTGATCGTCTTCAGCTCATCGAGGTCCATCATCAACAGGCAGAACCCCCGTCCGGTGCGGGCACTTCGAGCGATCTCGCGCTCGATCGCGGCGAAGAAGAAACCTCGATTGAACAACTGGGTCAGTGGATCGATGGTCGAGAGCCGGATGGCCGCGTCGCGTGATCGGCGCTGTTCGCGGGCGATGACCATCGCGACGTAGGCCAGCAGGATCATGGCCGTCAGGTTGATCCCGACCGTGGCCGTCGTGGCCGGGGTCCCAGCGAGGACGTTGGGGGTGCCAAGCACCACGGCCAACAGATACCCAAGTGCCGCCGTGGCCGCCAGCCCGAGCGTGATGATCGGCGTCACGACCAGCGCAGCGCCACCGACGATCAGCGGGTAGACGAAGAAGAACGGGCTCTCGACGCCTCCCGTCAAGGCGACCAGCATCGTGGCAACGGTGATCGCGACGGAGCCTTCCACCACGAATTTGGCAGGTCCGAGCGTGTTCGCCGGCAGGAGGTCATGGAAGATCAGGACGAATAGCCCGGCCAGGGCAAGCAGCCCGAATATGGCGCCCTGGTTCGGGGCCCACAGGCCGCTGACGCCCACGATGGTCGTGGTCGCCAGGAGAAAGGTCCAACTGACGATCCGGACCACCCGATCGTACGCGCGGGCGGACACCCCATCATCGGAAACACTGTCCTGGGCGCCACCGACCACGGCTGCGGCGGCCATCTGGCGCTCGGTCTTGACGTCGAATCGGTCGACACTGGATCGTCCGCGAGCCGCCTGGAGACCGGGTGAGACCACCAGGACGACCATGACCACGAGATTTGCGACTACCGCGGCCACGATCAGCGCGAGGATGGGCTCGACCGTCATCGGCCCATCTTAGCCGCTCGACCGCGTTGCCCCGGACGCGCCGATCCCGACGCCGACCGGGCCGAGAAACAGGTGGTGCGTCCTGTCGACAGTCAGCGCCGCGTCAGCGCGTGCCCCACTGGTAGGTCTGCTTGACCATGCGCAGGTAGACGAAGGTCTCCGTCTCGCGGACGCCGCCGAGCGCGCGCAGCTTTTCCGTGAGGAACCGCAGCAGCGCCTCGTTGTCCTCACACACGGTCTCGATCAGCAGATCGTACGTACCGGCGGTGATCACCACGTAGTCGACTTCGGACATTTCGGCGATCTGTTCGGCGACGGTCACGACCTGGTCGCTCTCACAGCGAATGCCGATCATCGCCATCTGATGGAAACCGAGCTTGAGCGGATCGGTCACCCCGACGATCTGGAGGATGCCGCGCTCGATCAATCGATTGGTGCGCGCACGCACCGCCGCTTCGCTCACCCCGAGCTCGGCCGCGATCTGGGTAAACGGTCGGCGGCCGTCGGCCTGGAGGTGCTCGATGATGCGCTTGTCGAGCTCGGACACGTCGTCAGCGGAACGGGCGACGACGGTGCGCGGGCGAACGTGACCGTTGAACGTCATCGCGGGTGTCTCCCTTGCGCGGCCCGACGTGGTTTCTGGGGATCGGCCCCCCAGAAGGGTACGACCTCAGGGTGCGGGTGTCGTCTCGGGAGCGGCGCCAGGTGTCGCGGCCGGGTTCGCAGCGGAAGTCGGAGCGGGCGTCGGGGCCACAGCCAGCTCGATCGCGACCACGGTCCGGGCGCGCAGCGGCGAGAGGAGCGGCTCCAGGGCAGCCACGAGCTCCCTGAGGGCCTTGGCCCGACGCTCGTCCGGCGGTTCGGGCGTCTCGCCGGTGGCTCGCGGGCCCCAGGTGACCAGGATGTTCAGACCGACCAGCGAGATGGCCGGGTCCCCACTCCCGGGGCCTTCGCTGGTATCCCAACTCGCGATCGCCTCGGCCAGGTGGCCGGCCGTTCGGAACTGGAACACATCGAGCGGCCAGTCGAGGTAGGTGGCATTGATCCTCGTGACGACGGCGGCATCGCCGATGCCGGCCGCAGCGGTGTTGGGGGTCATCCGCAGGCCTGCACGACCGAGGCCGATGAACACATCCCTGGCCGTGGCCGGTGCGGCGAGATGCGGGTTTGGGGTGACCACGGGGGTCGGGACAGACGTCGGGCTCGCGCTTGGGGGCGGACTGGCACACGCTGCGACCAGCATCGCCAGCGCGACGATGGGCGCAACGTACCGGGCGTGACGGAGACCGGTCGCAGACATCACATCGCGATGCTACTCGCCATCCGGGCTGATGGCGACCCTACGGAAGTACCGTCGGCAGGCCATGCGGGCTCGGCGACGATCCGGCCAAAGGCTACGACTCGAG
>JANOIS010000093.1:0-6536 GCA_031407755.1 Chloroflexota bacterium
GGCGTCGTCGGTCCTGACCACGTGATGGAGGTCATCGGTCGAGGCTCCATCACCGTCGTCGATGGCGCTCGTTCCGAGACCGACGCGTGGGAGGTCCACGGTCATCGACCGCTGATGATCAGCGGGGTCGTGCTGCATTCCTTGCCGGCGGGTTACCGCTTCGATCTCCGCCGCCGGGAACGGATCGTGGCCCCGACCCTCCATGCCCTCCCGGGCGGAGGAGAGATCGCTTCCAGTTGATCCGCCCGGTCGTACACTGACGGGCATCTCAGCGCCGCAGGAGGTCGCGTGACCGAGACCGCCGAACCGACCCCAACCCCCGCGCGACGACCCCGGTCGACCTCGGACAACGGCGCCGCGGCGAGGCGGCCCCTGCCGACCCTCCAGATCCTCGAGACCCGGGTCCTGCGTGGCCCCAACTACTGGGCGCGCGAGCCGGTCATCCGCCTGCTCGTGGATCTGGGCATGCTCGAGGACTTCCCGTCGAACAAGCTGCCAGGCTTCACGGACGCGCTGGTCGCGCTCCTGCCGACGCTCGAGGATCATGCCTGCTCGCTCGGCCGGCGGGGCGGGTTCGTGACCCGCCTGCGCGAGGGCACCTGGACCGGCCACATCGCGGAGCACGTGGCGCTCGAGTTCCAGAACCTCGCCGGCACGGACGTCCGCCATGGCAAGACCCGCGCGGCCGGTCCGCGTGGCCAGTACAACTGCATCTTCGAGTATCGCGAGGAGCAGGTCGGGCTGGAGGCGGGTCGGATGGCCGTGGCGCTTGTCAATCACCTCGTCGCGCCGGATGATCCGGCCGTCTTCTTCGACTTTGCACAGGAGATGGAGAACCTCATCCGACTGGCCGAGCGCCAGGCGTTCGGGCCATCCACCCAGGCCCTCATCGACGAGGCGGTCAGCCGCGACATCCCGTTCATCCGCCTCGACCGCCATTCGCTGGTCCAGTTCGGCCACGGTATCCACCAGCAGCGGATCAGGGCCACCATGACCTCGAAGACCTCCGCCATCGGCGTTGACGTCGCATCGGACAAGAACCTGACCAATCGACTCCTCGACAGCGCCGGATTGCCGGTCCCGCGCGCCGACCTTGTCGTGACCGAGGATGGGGCGGTCGCCGCCGCCCGACGGATCGGTTTTCCGTGCGTGCTCAAGCCGCTCGACGGTAATCACGGGCGCGGCGTCCACCTCGACCTGCGCTCCGAGGAGGCCGTCCGGGCCGCGTTCGCCGGAGCGCTGGGCCAGAGTCGATCGGGCGATGTCGTCGTGGAGAGCTACGTCAGCGGCAACGACTATCGCTGTCTCGTCATCGGTGGCAAGGTCGCGGCCATCGCCGAGCGCGTGCCAGCGTCCGTGACCGGCGACGGCGAGCACACGGTTCGGGCCCTCGTCGATCGCGCCAATGCGGACCCGCGGCGCGGTATCGGACACGAGAAGGTGCTGACCCGGATCAAGGTGGATGCCGCGGCCGAGGACCTCGTCCGGGCACAGGGTTACGAGATGGACGGCGTGCCGCCCGAAGGGACGTGGATCAAGCTCGCCCTGACCGGCAACATGTCCACCGGCGGGACGTCCATCGACCGGACCATCGAGGCACACCCGGACAACGTGGAGATCGCCGAGACGGCCGCGCGCATCGTGGGTCTCGATGTCGCCGGCATCGACTTCATCTGTCCGGACATCACCAAGCCCGTGCGCGAGACTGGCGGGGCGATCGTCGAGGTCAACGCCGCGCCCGGCTTCCGGATGCACACCCACCCGACCGAGGGAGAGCCGCAGTACGTCGCTCGCCCGGTCATCGATTCGCTGTTTCCGGCGGGGGTCTCGGCGCGCATCCCGATCATCAGCGTGACCGGCACCAACGGCAAGACGACCACGGTCCGGATGATCACGCACATCCTGAAGCTCATGGGTCGGCGGGTCGGGATGACCTCGACGGATGGCATCGTCATCGATGGCCGGCTCATCAAGAAAGGCGACATGTCCGGGCCAAAATCGGCCCAGATGGTCCTCCAGAACCCGACGGTCGATACCGCGGTCTTCGAGGTCGCGCGAGGCGGGATCCTGCGCGAGGGCCTGGGTTACGACCGCAACGATGTCGCCGTTGTGACCAACGTGACCGGTGATCATCTGGGCCTGGGCGGGATCACCTCCCTTGGCCAGCTGGCCAACGTCAAGGGCGTCATCGTCGAGGCCGTACCGCGTTCTGGGACGGCGGTGCTCAACGCGGACGACGCGCACGTGTACCGGATGGGGCGGCATTGCGCCGGTCGGATCGTCCTGTTCAGCCTCGCGACAGAGAAGGGACAGGACGGGTTCGATCGGATCGATGGACACACGAGTCGCGGCAACGCGGCGTTCTGCCTGGACCAGACGCCAGAGGGCGAGCTCATCGTGCTCAAGCTCGGGCCGCGCAAGATGCCGGTGCTGTACACCCACCTCATCCCGGCGACGTTCGGCGGGCGTGCGCGGATGAACGTCGCCAACGCGCTCGCGGCGGCCGCGGCGGCCTGGGCGGCGGGCGCCCACCTGCACGACATCCGCCAGGGCCTGCGCACGTTCTCGACGTCCTTCTTCCAGGCACCAGGCCGGCTCAACCTGGTCGATGTCGGGGGTGTCCGCGTCGTCATCGACTACTGCCACAACGTCGACGGCATGCGTCAGCTGGCCGACTTCGTGACGCGGATGATGGTCGAGCCGCAGACCAAGGCCGGGCGGATCGGGACGGGCAAGTCGGCTGACCGGACCGGCCGGGCGATCGGTGTCATCGGGATCCCGGGCGACCGGCGCGACGAGGACCAGCGCGACTACGGGGCGATCGCCGCGGGGGCATTCGACGAGATCATCGTGCGCGAGGACAAGAACCTGCGCGGACGGCAGCCCGGCGCGAGCGCCTCCAACGTCATCGAGGGCGTGAAGGCGGCACGGACTGCCGGTTCCGCGCGCGCGGTCCGTGCAGACAAGGTGCTGGAAGAGATGACCGCCGTCCGGACCGCCCTCCGGCGGGCCGTACCGGGCGATCTCGTCGTGTGCTGCGTCGACGACGCGATCGGTGTATACCGCCAGGCGATGGCGGCCGCCGGCACGTCCCGCGGTGGGCAGGCGTTCGCGGATCCCGGCGAGCTGGAAGCCCCGGAGGGCTAGTGCCCCAGCCGTCGGTCGTCGGACGCCGGCCGTGGGTCATGCGGATGCGCTGGGTGGACCTGCTGTTCGCCCATTGGCCAGTGGACGCCGTTGCCATCCGTCCGCTCGTCCCGCCAGCGCTGGAGCTCGACACGTTCGACGGCCAGGCGTGGCTCGGAATCGTGCCGTTCGGGATGGAAGATGTGGCGCCGCGGGGGGTGCCAGCGCCGCCCGTGCTTGGCGCCTTTCCCGAGGTCAACGTCAGGACCTACGTACGACACGGCGGACGGTCCGGGGTCTGGTTCCTGAGTCTTGATGCCGACAGCCGGATCACGGTCGCTGGCGCGCGGACGTTCTTCCACCTGCCGTATTTTCGTGCCGGGATGTCGTCGACCCGAGAAAACGACGTGATCGATTACCACTCGCGGCGGATGGACCCGCGGGGCCCCAGCGCGGAGCTCGCCGTCCGTTATCGACCGACTGGCCCGATCGAAATGGCCGTGCCAAGTTCGCTCGAGGCCTGGCTGACCGATCGAATGCGCGCATTCTCGGTCGATGGCGCCGGTCGGGTCGTCCGGACGGAGATCGATCACCCGGCGTGGCCGCTCCAACCGGCCGAGGCCGAGTTCACGGTCGAATCGATGGCGGCGGCGCACGGGCTGACCCTGCCGGACGCCGCCCCCCACCTGCTGTTCTCGCGGCGGCTCGACGTGCGCGCCTGGTGGCCCCGACGCGGTTGACCGATTTTCAGGGGCGCCCAATGTTGGCCTGCACGGTCCGGATGATGAACACGATCATGAGCACCGCGATCACGATCAACGCCAGGCCAACGAGCATCTCCACGAGGCAACCCTCCGCACGACGGTTCGGACCGTCCGGCCCGAGTCAGCGCGCATCATGCGCTCCATGGCGGCTCGCTGGCAACGCGATAGCGGGGCCCCAGTTGGTGGCCACCCGCCCGGGGGTCCCTCCCGCCACAGGGTCCGGCCCCCCTGCGGGAGCCCCGGGCCCCCGGGTGATCGGTGTCCTTGATCGTTTGGGCCATCTGCACGAGGGGCTGTGTCTCCGGATCGCCGATCTTGGTTCCCAGCCCTGCACGGCCGACCCGAGATCGATCAATGCAGGCGATCACGGTTCGCGGCCCGGGGCATTTCCGCCACAGGGTCCGCACCCCAGGTGCCGGCCCCGCGCGAATCCTTGCCGCGACGTCAGCCCTCGTCACGAGTTCAGCGCTCGCGGAGACGGGGCACGAGCGTGGTCAGCTCGGCGGCGACGTCCACCGGCCGCGCCCCGAGGTCGGCCAATAGATGGAACACACCGTCGCGTTCCTCATGGCACAGCAGGACGATGACCCGAGGTGCGTCAGGGCCCCGGCCGTTGAGTTCCGCGCGGAGAGCCTCGGTCTCGGTCTCGTAGACCGGCACATCGGCGGCGACTCCGCCACCCTCAGTCACGCCGGCCAGCAGCTCCCCGATCACCGCCGCCTCGGTCCGACCGCGCAGGTATTGGCGGGTCTCCTTGACCACGACCCGCTGGGCCCGTTGCGCCGCGATCCGGCCGATCCCGCGCAGGGTGTCGTCCGGGCGGTCACCGGCCGTGCCGATGATCGCGGTGATCGGTGCCGCCCGACCTGCCGCCCCGGCTGCAAGCCCCTCGGCGACGTCCAGCACGGCCGCGACCCCCGCCTCGTTGTGGGCGAAGTCCACGATGACGAGGCGCGACCCGAGCCGGAACAGGTTCAATCGACCCGGCGATCGCTCGGCCGACGGCCGGAAGTCCAGCAGCCCGTCACGCACGTGCTCGATGGTCGCGCCCAGCCCGCGCGCACCGCCGGTTGCCGCGAGAACATTGGCGACGTTGTGGCGCGCGAGCCCACCGATCGTGATGGGTACCTGGGCGATCTCGACGATCCGGGTAGCGTGGGACCCGTTGACTTCGGTCAGCCAGCCGTCACGGACCACGTAGGCGCGTCCACCGCGGGCCACGTGTCGGCCCACGAGCCCTCGCCCCGTGCCGTCCGACGTCAGCGAGAAATAGGCGACGTTGGCGCGCACCCTCCGGGCCACCGCGGCGACGAGTCGGTCATCGCCGTTGAGCACGACCCAGCCGTCGGGTTTCGTGATCCGACAGACCGTGGCCTTGACCTCGGCAAGCTCCGGCAGGGTGTGGATGCCTTGCAGGTCGAGATGGTCCGAGGTGACGTTGGTGAGGACGCTCGCGTCGTTCGATTCGTAGCCCATGCCGCGCAGGACGATGCCGCCACGGGCCGTCTCCAGCACGGCCACATCGAGATCGGACCGTCCCAGCACCTGCTGTGCGCCGCTCGGTCCGGTCCAGTCGCCGGGTTCCACCATGCGCTCACCGACGAGTACCCCGTCCGAGGTCGTCGTCCCGACGCGCTGCCCTGCCAGTACCAGGATATGGCTGATCAACCGGGTGACGGTCGATTTGCCGTTGGTCCCCGAAATGGAGATCGCCGGCATGCGCCGGTCCGCGTCGCGGATCCAGGCGGGCGGTGAGGTTCGCGCGGCGGCGATCCGTTCCGTCCAGCGCGCCACGTGCCGTTCCTGGGCCCCCGTCAGGTGGACGGTCCGTTTTGGTGAGACGTCCCGGTCGGCGAGGGCCAGGGCCGCCTCCGTCAGGGTCCGCGCGCGCTCCTCACCGGACCACGGGAAGGTGATGATCCAGTGGCCCGGGTCGGACGAACGATGGACCGCCAGGCCGGCGCGACCCTCGCCGTGATCGACCCGCAACCGGCGCACCCAGGCGGCGACGGCGACTACCGGGTCCGGCCACTCGCGAGGGGAGACCGAGGCCCCCAGCAGGACCAGCGCGTGGCGACCGGGATCGCGTTGCCCGTACCACGTCCGCCGCCGGCCGACGGCGACCTCAAGCTTGACCACGGGCTCCAGCCGGTAGACGTTGGGCCCCTCGAGCAGGCGGATCTCGATCAGTCGCACGGTCCGGGCAGGATACAACCCGGCGGTCCGCGTAGACTGCCCATCGATGACGACCGAATCGACCGCGGATCTCGAGATCGATGCCCTGCGTGCTGCCGTCGCGGCCGACCTGCCCGCGTATCTCGACGACCTCGAGCGGCTGGTCAATATCGATTGCGGCTCGTACACGCCGGCGGGCGTCAACGAGGTCGGTCGCTGGACGGCCGATTTCCTCGGCGGGCTGGGTGCCACGATCGAGATCCGGCCGGATCCGGGCGCCCGATTCGGGGATACCGTCGTCGGCACATTCCACGGTCGGGTCGGTGGGGCGCGGGTGCTGCTCATCGGGCACATGGATACCGTGTTCGATCCGGGGACCGCGGCCGAACACCCGTTCCGGATCGTCGATGGCACGGCCCATGGCCCGGGCGTGACGGACATGAAGTCGGGGCTGCTCGCGGGGCTGTATGC
>JANOIS010000292.1:0-5869 GCA_031407755.1 Chloroflexota bacterium
GTTCGACGCAACAAACCATTTGAGCTGCGCCCGCTCGACGCCCCTGGATCCTCGGACTCGCACGGTTACCGCTGCGAGCGCAAGGAGAGCCGCGAAGGGCAGGGCCGCGGCGCCGAGCGCATCGCCCATCGCCCAGAGCGCTTCGAAGCCCGACAGCGCGCTTACGCCGAACGGGTTGTCCGCGAAGCTGCTCCCGCTGCCCCCGATCGGTCCCGGACGCACCACCACCGTTGCCGAGCCGAACGCGATCAATTGCGACGATCGCTCCGACCGGCCATTTCCAGCGCGAGCCTGGAAGTCGCCCATCCGGGAAGACCACGGCCAGCAGCGGCCCGGCGACGATCACGGACGGAAAGATCCCAAGCGCGCCGATCAGGGCGACGACGCCCGCAAGGATGTCGTGCCTGCCACGCTCCTCAGTCAGGACGGCCCCGCCAACGAATCCGAGAATTGCCGCCGCGAGGAGGATGGCGGCGAGTATCAAGACAACGCCGACGATGTTTCCGGGGCGTCGCAGCATCAGTACGGCGCCCGCGAGCGCCACGCCGCCGAAGATGACGGAGAAGTTGGCGCCGCCGCTGCCCGCGAGACCCATGCCTGAGGTCGCTGCGAAGACGAGCGCGGCCGCACCCGCCATCGCGGCCAGCCATGCGCCCGCGACAACGAACGTCCGCGTCGACCGGGTGCTCACGGCCGTGCCTCTCTGATCCATAAGCCCAACGAAACGGGCTTGACCGCGCCCTGGACCGTCGCATGCAAATCAGTCGTGACCGTCGCGATGTCGACCTCGTCGCGCAGGCGCGCGGAGAACGCGGCGACCGTCCGCTCACCGTCATAACGGGTGCGGTTGAACCGTCGGTCGACCGCCGATTGGATACGTCGCCGAACCGGCTGGAACACGGCGAAGGCGACGAGCGTGGAGGCCGCCACGGCGATCGTCTGGCCCTGGGCGAATGCCACCAGGGCGGCCGACAGGAGCACGATGATCCCGCCGAACACGGTGGCCACGATGGTGCTGACGAGCGCGTAGGCGATCGTGCGGCTGATGATTCGATCGATGTCGTACAGGTGGTGCCGGAAGATGGCGATACCGATGGCGACGGGGACCCCCGCTTGAGCGAATCCGTAGACGATCAGGCCGACCTCGCCCGGTGAGCCCTTAGTCATGACTGCCGCCCACGCGGAGAGACCCACGCCCACGAACGCCACGGTGACGGCCATGCTGAACCACTTGAGTTGCTGTCGCTCGACGTGCGCAGCCGCCCGATAGCGGGTCACCAACGAGATCGCGACCAACGGCGACAGGATCGTCCCGAAGAGCGCGACCAGCGGCGACACCGGCTGCCCGAAGCGAAGATCTGGCCCGACCCCGAAGGGGTTCTGGAGGGTCGGGAAGAGGTGCGACGAACCCGGCTGCAACAGGATCGCTGCGCTGAACACGATCATCCCCGGCACGGACAGTCGCAGGACGCGCGCCCAGCCCGGGGATTGCCCTCCACCGGTCGGGAAGATGAAGCCGAGCAGGAACGCGAACGCGCCGAGCTGGGTGCCGAGGACCGTGACCCAGCCGGCGACCTCGGCCATCGCTCGTCCCCTGCCTGTGCCGTCCGCGGCGAGTGCGAATGTGACCGCCAGGGCGAGCATCGACAGCGCGTAGCCCGCCCCGGAGACCACCATCACCCGCCCGATGAGGTTCTCCGGACGCTTGATCGCGAGGTAGGCACCCACAGACGCCCAGCTCATGGCCATCACCAGAAAGGCCATCATGGCCATGGGACCGAACCCGAACGTCACCGGCAGGAACGGGGCCGGGGCAGCGATCCGGACGACGATCACGCCGAAGGTGCAGGACATGGCGACGACCCATCCGACGACTGCCAGGGTCCGCGTCGTTGTCATCGACCGCTCTCGCGCAACCAGACCGCGCTCATGGTCGGTTGGACGGCCGCGCTTGTCGTGCGCTGCAGATCCCTGGCCAGGGTGGAGAGATCAAGCTCGTCGCGCAGTCGGCCGGAGAACTGCTCCACCGTCCGTTCGGCATCGTACCGGGCCCGGTTGAAGCGGCGGTCGACGAACCGCTGGACCCGGATGCGTAGCGGGTTGAACAGGGCGGCGACCAGGAGGGTGGACCCGGCGACGACCAGGGGATCGGACCTCGTGGCGGCGCTGAGCAGCCCCTGGAGCCCCAGGTTCACGATCAGGAACGTGGCGAACAGGACGGCCGTGACGACGCCGTAGCCGAGCGTCCGACTGACGATCCGGTCGATGTCGTACAGGTGATGACGCAGGATCGCGATGCCGATCGCGACCGGGACGAGCGCCCCGGCGAGGACGTAGACCGTCAGACCGATCGTGTCGGCCGGGCGGTTCAGGATGACCGCATCGACGAACAGGATACCGAGGGCGATCGTCGACAGACCCAACGCCAGGACGAACCACTTCAGCTGTTGGCGCTCGACGCGGGCCGCCGACCGGTACCGTGAGACCATCGAGATTCCGAGGCCCGCCAAGACGATCAGCATCGGTATGGCGAGGATCGGCGCGATCGTCCGATCTCCGCGGAGATCCGGCCCGAAACCGAATGGATTCTGCAGGGTGGGAACCAGTTGCAGGGGACCCGGCTGGCTGAGACTGATCACGAGGAACACGATCGCCATCGCCCAGTACATGCCCATGAACCACGCCCATCGGCGGCTTTGGGTGCGCCCGCTCGGAAAGACGAAACCGATCGCGACCTGGAAGATACCGACAAGTTGCAACAGGACGGTAACCCAGCCGGCGATCTGGGCGAAACGCTCGCCGTCGGCGGTGCCTTGAGCGACGAATGCGAACGTCATGGCCACGGTGAGCTGCGACAGCGTGTAGCCCGCCCCGACCGGTACCATGAGCCAGCCCACCGCGTTCTCTGGCCGCCGAGTAACGAGCAGCGCCCCGATCGACGCCCAAGACAAGCCTGCGACCAGGAAGCCGACCATGGCCAGGCCACCGTACCCGAACGCCCCCGTGATGAACGGAGCGGGCGCGATGAGCCGCACGACGATGGTGCCGATCGCACCGATGATGGCCGCCGCGACGCCGACCGCGGCAAACAGGTTCGGGACGGATGCGAACCTGCGGGTAGCGGCCATCATCGCGCGCCGCCCGCCCGCAGCCAGACGGCGCTCGTCGCGGGTTCGACCGCTGCCACGGAGGTTCTTTCCAGCTCGCCGGCCAGGGTGGACAGGTCCAGCTGGTCGCGCAGCCGACCGGCGAACCGCTCGACCGTCCCCTCCGCATCGTACCGGGCGCGGTTGAACCGCCGGTCCACCACCCGTTGCACGCGTACTCGCAGCGGGCTGAACAGTGCGGCGACGAGGAGCGTGGACCCAGCCACGACCAGCGGCTCGTTGCCGGTCGCAGCGTTGAGCAGGCCTTGCAGCCCGATGTTCACGGCGCCGAACACGGCGAACAGGACGGCTGTGACGAGGCCATAGCCGATCGTCCGGCTGATGATCCGGTCGATGTCGTACAGGTGGTAGCGGGTGATCGCGATCCCGATCGCGACGGGCGGCAGGATCAGCGAGGCGATCCATGCGGTCCACACCCATGGCAGGAAGCTGTCCGCCACGATGACGAGGACCAGCAGCGACCCGGAAACGACGGATGCTGCGACGACCCACCGGATTTGAGCTCGCTCCAGGCCATTCGTGCGCCGGTAGCGCTGCACGATGTCGACAACCGCCATGAGATACGCACCGAACATCGGGATCAGCAGCAGGTCGGCGAGTCCGTCCGACAGCTGGCGAGGCAGCAACGCGCCCAGCATGGCGCCGAAAGCGCCGGCAAGGAGGCACGCTTCCGCGACCAGGCCGAGTCGACTGGTCCGGCGTCCGCTCGGGAACCTGACCACCACCGACACACCCCCGACGAGGACCGCCAGCCCGGTGAGCCCTTTGGCGAGCCCGATCCCGATATCTGTGAACGGTGGGAACCGCGTGCCGGACGGATCGACCTCTGACAGCACGACCCGGCTGATCGCCGTGAGTGCGAAGGTCAGGCCGATCAGCAGCATCAGGCGACCGATGCCCTGTCCCGGTCGTCGCCACAGGATGATGACCCCGACGATCGTGAACGTCAGGTTCGCGACGACGCCGAAGGCCAACCCGACCGAATCATCCAACACCGCCCGGTTGCTCACGCTCACGGCCACGCCCGTGGCGGCGATCGCGACGGCCGTGACCAGCCCGGTCCGCCGACGCTGCTCGTTCATCGAACGGCGTCCTTCCGCAGCCAGACAGCGCTGCGCGTCGGCTCGACGGCTTCGGTCGACGTCCGCATCAGCTCCCCGGCCAGGGTCGTGAGGTCCAGTTCATCGCGCAATCGGACGGAGAAGCGCTCGACCGTCCGCTCCGCGTCGTAGCGGGCCCGGTTGAAACGACGGTCGACGATCCGCTGGACGCGCCGTCGGACAGGCGTGAACAGCGTCGCCGCCAGCAGGGTCGACCCGGCCACCGCCAGCGAGTTGCCCGAGGTGAAGGAACTGAGCACCGACTGCAGGCCGAGGTTCACCACCAGGAAGACCGCCACGAGCAGCGCCGTGACCAGACCATACGAGATCGTCCGGCTGATGAAGCGGTCGATTTCGTACAGGCGATGGCGCAGGATCGCGATGGCAACGGACACGGGGATGATTGGCACCGCCGCCACGCTCAGGAGGTCGATGAGCGGCAACGACGAGAGGACCCCGCTGATGCTCAGTGGGATCAGCACCGCGGCGGGCACCATCGCCGCGAGGAACCACTTCAGCTGCTGCCGTTGGTCGCCTTCGGAACGGCGGAACCGGACGACGACCGCGGCGACACCGAGACCCGCCCCGAGCGGCAAGGACAGGCTCCCGATCACTTCGAGCGTACGGAGGACCTCGATCACGTCCGGCGAGAACGCGGGCAGCCAGGGTGTCAGTGGGTTGTGTGGGTTGTCCGGCGCGCCGTCAAAGATCGGACCCGGCCGGATCACGATCGCCAGCATCCGGACGGCGACCATCGCCGCAACGAGGCGGACCGGCCACCGCCAGCGCGGCCCGGGGAGCGTGCCCGTGGGGAATGTGAGTGCGACCGCGGGCAGGATCAGGATGATGGCGGGTGCGAGCAACAGGCCTCCAAGAAGGCCGAGCCATACCCCAAGCGGATCCGGCTGCTGACTCGAGATGAGCTGGAGTCCGAGACCCCAGGACAAGAACACCGAGGCCATCATCGCGGCGGCCACCGCGAACAGCCAGCCGATGAGGTGCCCGTCGGCGCGCAGGACGACGAGTGCGCCGACGACCCAGTACAGCCACAGCCCGGCGAAGAGGGTCCCGTTGAACCAGAGGTCTCGTTCGCTTGACGTACTGAGCAGACCCAGCGCCACGACGACCGTGGCGACCAGCATGATCACGCCAAGGACCGAGATCGCGAAAAGCCGCCTCACCTCCGGGACCACCGCGGCCCGGCCCCGACGGCCAGCGACAGGCCGATAACCGCCACGACCCGGGCGGTGCGAGGGCTCATCCCACACCACGGGTCCGCAGCCACACACCGGTGGTCACCGGTTCGACCGCCGCGACCGTGGTCCGCTGCAGATCCCCGGTCAGGGTCGCCAGATCGAGCTCGTCGCGAAGCCGTCCGGAGAACCGCTCGACTGTTCGCTCCGCGTCATAGCGGGCTCGATTGAAACGCCGATCGACGACCGATTGGACGCGTGATCGAAGCGGGTTGAACAGCGCCGCCACGCTCAGAGTCGAAGCCGCCACGACCAGGGGATCGTTGCGCGTGATGCCCCCGATGGCTGACTGGAGCCCGAGGTTGATCCCCGCGAACACCACGAGCAGCGCGACAGAGATCACCGCATA
>JANOIS010000141.1:0-1842 GCA_031407755.1 Chloroflexota bacterium
CCCTGCGTCGGGCTGCCGAGGATCGTCGTCGTCGCTCCGAGGACCGTCGCCGCCAGGATGGAGGTCCCGTCGAACGAGCCACAGGTGACCCCGTCGATATCGACTCCCTTGACGGTCAAGGTCAGCACGCTGCGCAGGTCCTTGGTGTCGGGGTTCGTGCTCGTCGCGCTGACCGCGTAGCGCAGCTGCGAGGTGCCGTCGTTCTCGACGACGACGTCGTCGGTGACTGCGTCACCCGGCATCAAGGCGCTCGTTGTCAGGATGAGGGCATCGATCTTGACGTCGTCGAGGATGATCGACCCGGTCGAGAACGTCGCAGGGACGGTTTCCTGGTCGGTGAAGATCGCGAGCGACATCTGGCCGGCGCTCAGGCTCATGACCGCGAGCCCGGTGAGCAGCACGAGCTTCCGGCCCCGATGGCGCTTCGGGCTGCTGTCCGTGGAGGCAGTTTCAGGCATCGTTCTCGGTCCTTCTTGACGTGACGGGTGTCGATACGCGGCACGCTCCGCGGTGTGGTTCGCGGTGGTCGAGTGCGTCGACCGTCATTGAGCCGCATCAATGACGTAGTCCTCTATAGGACTCTTGTTCCGTGAACGTCCACATTGGTCCCCCACGCGAGCCGCACGGATCGTTCGCTAGACTCGTCGGATGGAAGATGCCCTGTCCCCGACGGTCGCCTACGCCGGTGAGCCCGGGGCGTTCGCGGAGGACGCCGTGCTCGTGGCATTCGGTGACGCGCCGCGGACCGCGCTCCCCAGCTTCCGGGCCGTCTTCGATGCGGTCACGGCCGGAGACGCGGCCGCCGGCGTGGTGCCCATCGAGAACGTCATCCATGGCACCGTCCGCGAGAACTACGACCTGCTGATCGAGTACGACCTGGCCATCCGCGGCGAGGTCGTCGTGCCGGTCCGGCTGTGCCTGGCCGCGCTCCCGGGGCAGCGCCTGGAGGAGATCGAGCGCGTCTACTCGCATGTCCAGGCGCTGGGCCAGGCAGAGGCATTCCTGCGCCGGCGCCCCTGGCAGCTCCTGTCCACGTACAACACGGCCGGTGCCGGCAAGGCCATCGCGGACGCGTCGGAACGTGGCGCCGCCGCCGTCCTGTCGCCGCGCGCTGCGGCCCTGTTTGGGCTGGAGGTCCTGGCCGACGAGATCGGCGATCTGCCTGACAACCGGACGCGCTTCCTGGTCCTTGCCCGCGCGGACGCGCACGCCGGTATCCCTGCCATCGATCCGGATTCCGCGCGCACGACGACCCTCGTCGTCGCCGTTCGCAACGATCCGGGCACGCTCCTCGCGGTCCTCCATGTGTTTGCGGAGCACGGCCTGAACATGCGCAAGCTGGAGTCGCGGCCCAGCCGCGAGCGCGCCTGGGAGTACGTCTTCTGGATCGACCTGGACGCGGACGACACGGAGCCGGAGACCCAGGCGGCCCTGACCGCCCTCGTCCCGGTCACCACTGCGGTCAGGGTCCTGGGGAGCTACGCCAGGGCGGGCAGACCCTGACCCGACGAGCCGTGCCGAGCGGATGCACTCAACGCCGCCGACACCGCCGGTGCATCCACGCAACGGTGCCCGGCATATGTCATTGACTTGGTACTTTCGTACTGGTACAACATGGCGCGAAACCCTGCGAGGAATCCCTCCGGGGTGCCGTAACCGGACTTCGAGCGCACCAGATCAGGCTCGGAGGGTCGAGTGTCGCCCTCGCGCACCAATGGGGTGGTGTTGCCGGGCGAACGAGGGTCTGTACAGACCGGGGGAGGGAGGGAGTACGCCGGGACGTCCTGCTTCGGTACACGCGCGCGGCGCGCGACCATCAGTGCCCAGATGTAGCGCACAAGG
>JANOIS010000153.1:0-3054 GCA_031407755.1 Chloroflexota bacterium
TCGGGTTGTAGGCAAAGCCGATCCGCCCGATGGTCATGCGCCGATCGCCTCCGTGATCCGGTCACCGATCTCGGCGCATGACGGGCCGCTGGCGAGGTGGACCAGGAACTCGCGATTGCCTTCGGGGCCGGTGAGCGGCGAGGCGATCAGCGCGCGCGTGCCGAGACCCCGTTCCGCGGCGACCTGCACGATCCGTTCCAGGACCTCGCGATGGATGGCCGGGTCGCGGACGACGCCGTGATCCGTGCGGCCCTTGCCGGCCTCGAACTGGGGCTTGACCAGGGCGACGATCGGGGCTCGTGGCACAAGCGTCGACGCCACTGGGCCGAGAACCTTGTCCAGCGAAATGAACGAGACATCGATGACTGCGAGAGCGATAGGTTCGGGCAGGGTCGTTGCGGTCAGGGTCCGGGCATTCGTGCGCTCCAGGGAGGTGACTCGGTCGTCGCGACGGAGCGCATCGGCGAGCTGGCCCCGACCGACGTCCAGTGCGTACACGTGGCGTGCACCGCGCTGGAGCAGCACATCCGTGAACCCGCCCGTGGACGCCCCGACATCGAGCGCGGCGAGACCCGCCGGATCGATCTCGAAGGTGTCCAGCGCCGCGGCCAGCTTGTGACCGCCGCGACTGACGTACAGGTCCTGCTCCGTGATCGAAAGAGGCGTGTCGCCATCGATGAGGTCGCCCGCCTTATGGTCGGATCGGGCGCTGTCGCCCTCGCCGACGCGGACCTTGCCGCCCAGGATCAGCGCCTGCGCGCGACTGCGCGTCTCGACCAGGCCTCGATCCACGAGCGCCTGATCGAGCCGGTTGCGCTGGACCTTGCCGGTCGCGGTCGGACTCACCTGTCTATCGTGGCACAGCCCGCTGCACCGGGACTTATCGCATCGGCCGAACGCGTGGCAGGAGGTCGTCTCGAGGTCGACCCTCATGGCATGCGGACCAGCCGACCAGATCAGGGCGCGCGCCGAACAGCACGAAAGCACGTTCCGGTCGTCGTGAACCGGACCGGAGGCCACGTTCCGTTCGAAAGCCGCTCCCCGTCGTTGGCTTGAGCGCCGCTGAAGGTGCCACGAGGCCGCGGCGCCCGCTTGCGCGCATCCGACGCGCCTCGCGCTGGCAGTCGAGATAGGTCGATGTCCCGCCGACCAGAGTGCGGGCGGCAAGTCGGGGTTGAGCGCGCGGGAGAGATTTCAGGTCGATAGCCCACAGGGACCGAGCGACACCCGCCAGGTCCGCGGGGTCCGTGATCTCCTCGTGCCGCAGGAATTCGGCCCAGGCGCCATCGGGCGTCTCCGCGAAATAATGCACTGGTCCCTCATCGTGGCCGTGCCACCTGGCGGGTGGCTGCGTCGACGCCTCCCACAGGAACGGAAATCGAGGATCGGCGTGGCGAAAGACGATCACGTGGCGGCCCCGACACCGGCCAGGGATGCGGCCAGCACACGGACACGCTCGACGTCCGGAGACGAGGGGCGCCAGTCCGTTCCGAGGACCTGGCGCGGCGATCGGCCATCCAACTGTGTCCGTTCACGCTCGAACCAGCGCCGAGCACCGAAGTCGTTGTAGGCACCGGCGAGGTCAGACAGCACCAGCGCGAGCCAATGGATGCGCTCCGCCAGCTCGTCCGGCCATTTCCGCGCGCCCGAGACGTACCGTCCCAGGCTCACGGCCGAGGTACCGGTGAGGAGCGCCAGATCCTCCCGGCCAAAGACACGCAGGAGCTCCGGCAGTTCCCGGTCCGGCAGTGGCGATTCCGTGAGCGAGTCGTCCAGGCGTTCGATCAGGGCCGCGAGCCGGCTGAGCCGGGGGACGCCGCGCAGGAGCGCGACCGCCGCGTCCTGACCGATGCCGGCGTCGGAGGCTTCGCGGGCGATCCTGCGCACGAGTTCAAGGTCAAGACGATCAACACGTTCCGTGTCGCCAAGGAGTCCCAGCGCCAGCGCCCGCCGCAGTAACCGGAGCGCCGGGTCGACCAGCGTCGGACGATCGAGTGGTGCCTCAACGGTAGCGATTCGGACCAGTGCCATATACCGGAGTGTAACCGCGCCCGTCTGGGTGCGCACATCATGCCGTTTGACTGCGCCGTTGATCGGTTCCCTTGACCGTTCCAGGCCTGGCCACGAAGAGGTGCGTCGCCCGATCGTCGTTTGCGGGCATCACCTCTTCGTGCTGATGACCCGATCGATCAACCAGGACGATCACGGCGCGCACCGGGCCTTGCGACCCTGACTTTGGCCCTAGTCCCACGTCGGTCGGGGAGGTTCCCCCTGGCGCCGTAGCGCGACATTCACCCCGTGACTCGCGTCGGTCGCCTCATGCACCCTCTCCCAGCCGAGTCCGACGGTGTGCGATGGTGTGTCGAGCGAAGTCGGCGGTTGCACCGCGGACCGCCACATGGCCCATGAGTGGGCCACGGTCCTCGACGAGGGAGTCGTGGATGTCCTCCGCGGCCCAGAGGCGGTGGGTGGTCAAGCCCGCTCCGTCCTACTCCGCCAAGTTGTGGCAATCGCCACCGTTGACCTAAACGAGCGCCTTCGGGAACTTGGGTTGCGAGGGACGTGCGACCTCGGCGACTTCATGGCGACCGCCGAGCCCGTGTTCTAAGCCGAACTCCGCGCAGGGGTCGGCGATGCTCTCACGAGCTCCGGACGTGGATTTCGGCCAGCGCCCACGACCACGAAATCTCCAGATTCTCAAAGGTCTCTCCTTCAGGTGGGCTGAAGGTCATTAGTCCAAGGAGCTTCGCAGCTCTACCGGGCGAGGACTTCGGTCACTTGGGCGTTCTCGTCAAGACAGAACCGCGACCCCTGGTCGTAGGGCTGTCCAAGAAGAGGCATGCGGTCGGGTCGGCGGAACGGGGCGGCCTTTGGCCAACGGACGCCGGCGATCGCGATGCTGTCGCCGAGGTCGTAGCCCTGTTGGTTCAGGACATGACAGCCTTCGGGCGTGCCGTCCTGATGACCGATTTCGGCAGCCCAGTCACCAAGCTCGTCCTTACCGACGACGAGGATCGCAGGGGACCCGCCCGGCGGACCCACCCGCCGCTTGGT
>JANOIS010000154.1:0-4908 GCA_031407755.1 Chloroflexota bacterium
CCCGGCCGCGTGGATGAGACGCTCGATCGTGGTGCCAGTCGGCTCAAGCACGAGCCCGAGCGTGCCGACATGGACGGCCACGACGTCCGTGCTGAGGACTTCGGGGGTATCAGCGTCGGTCAGGCCGGCCGCCGATGTCCCGTCAAGATAGAACTGGTACGAAGCGGTGCCGCGTGCGTCCAGCTCGGCGACGGCCAGGGTCGTCGGATCGTCGGTGGCGACAACCCGCTCGATCACGACGCCGTCCGCCTCGAGATTTGCCCGCAGCACGCGACCGAACCGATCTACCGAGATCCGGCCCACGAACGCCACGTCACCGCCGAGGCGCGCGATCGTTCGCGCCGTGTTGTATGGCCCCCCACCAGGGACCGCCCGGAGGCCGCCATCAACGTCGACGATGATGTCGATGAGTGCCTCGCCGGCGACGACGATCAGTCGATCGGCCGGACGCGAAATCACGCGATCGCGACGGTGTCGGAGGGTTGATAACGCGCGGCCGGCTCAGCGGCAACGATCAGTGGCTGTGACAACTTGGGCCACCTCATCGTGGGTCGATCCAACGAACGGTTCGAGTCTACTCCGCCATCCTGGCGGACGGGGGGCGGAAACTCGGGGCCGTCCCGGTCACACCGGCCCGCCCTCCGAGCGTCACTTCGCAGCGAGCGCAGCCGCCGCCGGTTGCGCTACGGGCACGGGTCGGCGACCTGCTCCAATGCAGACAGCGAAGCGTCGATCGACTTACGCATGTCCGGATTCGCCATCTGGCCGTTCTGGACGATGAGCGTGTTGTACCCGGTGGCGAGTCCAAAGCGACCGATTTCCGAACAGTCCAGCCCACTGATTAGCACGAACCTCGTGGCAGAACCATCCTTGCTCGGACCGATTCCAGACGATTGAGCTGGCACGATCCAGGCTCGTTGCCGACCATCAAGCACCCTAAGGAGATAGGCGACGGAGTCGCGGTTCTCCACGGCGACGGAGAGTGGGCTCTCGCATGCGGCGACAGCGAGAAGCATCCCGCCAAGGAGAATGGCAGCAATCTGCCGTCCGAGCCTTCCCGGAGTCGATGTTGTCACCCTGCCTCGTAATCCGCTAACGGCGGGGTATAGAGCCAATGGCCTTACCGCGGCCGAGCCTACCACGAGTGGATGACGCCGCTACCGTTGTCGACGAGCGCCGCGCCGACGAGCTGCCTCCCGATCACGTGCCGGACCGCGCTGCGCTCGAGGACGGCTCGGTCTACGCCTGGCAACGCGAGGGTGTCGCCTTCCTCGTGCCCAGCGTCATCTGCTCGGCCCTCGGCGAGCGCTGGGACGTACGCCTCGGCGACGTCCGCGAGACGCTTCCGAAGCTCCTCGCAGAGCTGCCCTCGGTCGGGCTGTTCTTCCACGACGACCTGCACGTCCCGACCCACATGCTGTGGGAGTACGAGTTGGTCTGGCCGCGGATCTCGCCCGGCGGGCTGCTCATGTCGGACGACGCGAACACCGGTTGGGTCACGTTCGCCGAGCGCCATCTAGGGGAGCCTGACGGCCTGCTGAATTACCGGCGATTGACGGCCGCGCGCCACCCTTGACGCACGGGCCGGTACTGCGCCGTCCGGCCAAGGCGCTAGGCTTGCCGCTTATGCGCCGACTGACCGACGTCGACGAACTGCTTGACGGTCCGCTGGACGACGCGCGCGCGTTGGCCGGCAACCTGCGTGACCTTGCCCGGGTCAACCGCTGGCTGGGTGGAGTCGACCTCTCCGCCGCCGGGATCGTGGCCCTCGCCCCTGGAAGGGCACCCATCGCCATACTCGATGTCGGGACCGGCGGGGCGGACATCCCGCTCGCGCTCGTCGAACGGGGCAGGGCCGCCGGCCGGCACGTGTCAGTGACCGGCATCGACAGCCGGGCGGAGGTCCTTGCGGCGGCGGCGATCGTCGATCCGCGGACGGCCACGACCGGGGAACTGGTACTCCAGCTCGGCGACGGCCTTGCCCTGCCCTACCCTGACCGGTCGTTCGATGTCGTCCACACGTCGCTCGTCGTCCACCATCTTGATCCGGGGGCCGCCCGCGTCCTCCTCGCCGAGATGGGCCGCGTCGCGCGGCTCGGGGTCGTGGTCAATGATCTCGTGCGGGGCCGTCCGGCGTGGGTCGGGGCCTGGCTCATGAGCCACCTGCTGACGTCGAATCGGTACACACGCCACGACGCGCCCCTGTCCGTACGGCGGGCGTACAGCGTGGCCGAGCTGACCGCACTGCTGGCGACCGCCGATCTGCGGGTCGACAGCACCGTTCACGGCTTGTTCGGCCATCGTGTGGCGCTCGTTGCGCGCCATCGAGCGCACGCGCGGCGCGAAACGTCGTGAACCCGAGATGAGCGGCCGCGAACACGTCGATGTCGCGATCGTCGGGGCGGGGCCGGCTGGCACCGCCCTCGCCGCGGCACTGGCCCGGCACGGTGTGGAGACGGTGGTCCTGGAGCGGGCGCCGACATGGCGCTGGCGGGCGGGCGGCGTCTTCAGCTCACCGGCGGCGGTTGCGGCACTGGGGCGTGCCGGGCTGGAACGATCGGTGGTGGACAGGGTCGCGCGTCCCATCCCGGCGATGCGCCTCGAGACCCCGGGCGGCGCGATCGTGCGCTTGACTTACGGCGCCGACGCAGGCGGGCCGCCCGCAGTCGGGTTCGACCGCTCGCGGCTGGACGGGGCACTGGAGGACCGAGCCCGGGCGGCGGGCGCGACGATCCGGCGCGGCGTGACGGTGACCGCGGTCGACCTGGGGACCGACGGGCCATCACTGGTCATCCGCGATGGCATGGACGTGCGGTCCCTGCGCCCTCGGATCGTCGTTGGCGCGGATGGGGCCCACTCGATCATCGCCCGAGCCGCGAATGTGACCCGACCGACCCGCCTGGCCGCGCGCGTCGGTCTGACCTACCACGTCGCTGATGACCGACCGCCCGGCGACTCGTACGATGCCCGGCTCGTCGTCTTCCGCGACGGGTACGTCGGCATCGCCCCGGTCCCTGGCGGTCGCGTCAACATCGGGATCGTCCTCGGGCCGACGTGGCACGACCGCCTGGCCCGCGACGGCGCCATCGCCACGACGACCGCGGTCCTCGCCGCGGTCCCGGCCGCCCCCGACGACCAGGCGACCTGGTCGACCGCCGAGCGATGCGATCACGTGGCCGGCGCCGCCCCGATCGGCGGCCGCGTCACTCGCCGCGCCGGCCCAGGCTGGTTCCTCGTCGGCGACGCCGTAGGCTTTCTCGATCCGTTTACCGGCGAGGGCCTACACCGCGCGCTCGTGTCATCCGAACTCGCGGCGTCCGCCATCCGTGTCGCCCTGGATGACCCGAGACACAGGGTTCGGGCTGCCGCAGCGTACGAGCGCGCCATGCGCCGGCGGTTCGCCACCAAGGACGCCGTCTCGTGGCTCGTCCAGGTCTTCCTGGGCCGTCCCGCCCTGTTCGACTACGCCGCACGACGACTCGCCGACCGACCGGCTGTCCGTGCGACCATGGGCCTCGTGATGGGCGATCTCGTGCCGGCGGAACGTGTCCTGGACCCGCGATTCCTCGCGCGCCTGCTCGCGCCGTGACGGCGCGCCATGGAGCGGGGTCCGACACCCCTCCCGCAGCCGGTACCGCCATCGACCGCACCCGGGTGGCCGCCTATGCGCTGTGCCGCGACGGGACCGGTCGCGTCCTGCTCTGTCATATCGCACCTTCCGTCGGGGCGGGCGACCTGTGGACGCTCCCTGGCGGTGGGCTGGACTTCGGCGAGGCGCCATCGGCCGCGGTCGTGCGCGAACTTGCCGAAGAAACGGGCTATCGCGGGCAGGTCGAGCGCCTGCTCGACGTCGACGATCGCCTCTTTCACGACACCCACGGCACCGGTCGGATGCACGCCATTCGGATCGTCTACAGCGTGCACATCACCGGCGGTACGTTGCGCGACGAGCCCGACGGCTCGACGGACACCTGTCGCTGGTTCGATCCTGCGGCGACCGACGCGCTTCGTCTGGGCGAACTCGCCCGGGGTGCGCTCGGATGGCTCCGGGCCGACGATCGCGATGCATAGCGAGATCGGGATCGATGTCGTCGCCCCGGCCGACCTGGTCTTCGCCCTTGCCCACGACATCGAGCGTTGGTCGGCGCTGCTCCCCCACTACGTTCGTTCGGTCGTGGTTCATCGAACCGTCGACGGTCGTGTCGTCGCGGACTTCGTGGCGCATCGCCCGCTGGTCCGGATCGTCGGCCTGGGGCTCCCGGTGACGTGGCGGTCGAGGACGTGGAATGAACCCGAAATGCGGCAACTTCGATTCCAGCACATCGCGGGGGCGACGAAGGGGATGGACGTGACCTGGCGGATCGAGCCAACCGTCGACGGATCGGGCTGTCGCGTGACGATCGAGCACGACTTCCGGCCGCGGCTACCGGGATTTGCGGCCTTCGTCGATCGATTCTTCACGCGCCCGATCGCCGGTCGGACGCTGGCAACATTCAAGGCGCTCGCTGAAGCCCTCACCCCGGCCGCGGGCCCACCGGCATGACCGCTCGGCGGCGCGTCTGGATCACCGGCATCGGCGTGGTCACCGCGATCGGGACCGGCGTCGAGGCGTTCCGGGCGGGCCTGCGGGACGGCCGCTCACCCGTCCGGCGGATCGATCGATTCGACCCGTCGCCATTTCGAAGCCAGGTCGCCGCCCAGGTGGACGACTTCGACCCGCTCGCCTGGATGCCACCCAAGACCGCTCGCCAGCTCGATCGATTCAGCCAGTTCGCGCTCGTCGTCGGTCGCCTGGCGCTCGAGGATGCGCGGCTGACGCCTGGCACCCATGGCGCCGCCAGCCCCGAGCGGATCGGGATCTACCTCGGCTCCGCGCTGGGGGGCATCGCCTACGCCGAGGAACAGCAC
>JANOIS010000155.1:0-7182 GCA_031407755.1 Chloroflexota bacterium
GAGCGTGCCGGACCCTCCAGCCAGGCGACGCGATCACGGCGACCTACCGGGGCCATGGCTGGGCGATCGAGGCGGGGCTGCCGATGACCGACATGTTCGCCGAGATGATGGGCCTCGATTCGGTACTGTGCGGCGGCCGGGCCGGATCACCCTATTTCTCGTCTGCGCAGCACGGGTTCCTGGGTGAGAACTCGATCGTCGGCGGCGGGGTGCCGATCGCCGTCGGGGCGGCCCTGGCGTCGCTCCACGATGGCAGCAATTCGGTCAGCATCGTGTCCATCGGCGACGGGGCGTTGAATCAGGGCGCCGTCCACGAGGCCTTGAACTTCGCCGCCGTCTATGCCTTGCCACTTATCGTCGTGGTCGAGAACAATGTCTACTCGGAGATGACCCCGATCTCGGCGATGGTTCGGGTCGAGCCGCTCTCGGCGCGCGGCGCCGCATATGGCATCCCGGCGGTCACGATCGATGGCAATGACGCCGACATCGTGGCGCACGCCGTCGGCGCCGCCGTGGAGCGGGCCCGGCGAGGCGAAGGCCCGGGCTTGGTGGAGGCATTGACCGAACGCCTCGTCGGCCACTACAGCGGCGATCTCCAGCACTACCGCCCGACGGGCGAGCTCGCTGCCGCTCGCGAGCGAGAGCCGCTGGCGCGACTCCGGGGCGCCGCGGCCGCGCGAGGAGCAGACGCGATCGACACCCTGGACCGGATCGACCGTGAAGTCGCGGCGTCGGTCGATGCGGCGCTGGCTGCGGCACGGGCCGTCCCGCTCCCGGACGCATCGTCCGCCACGGCGGGCGTCTATGCCTGAGGTGTCGGAGCCTCAGGAACTACGCTACATCCAGGCGGTCAACCTAGCCTTGCGCTGGGCGCTCCAGACATATCCGGAGGCCCTGACGTTCGGGGAGGACATCGCCCTCCCCGGCGGCCCGTTCGGGGCGACCAAGGGACTCCGCGACGAGTTTGGGAGCCGGGTCTTCGATACCCCGATCTCGGAGGCCGCCATCATCGGCGCCGCGCTCGGCGCCGCGATGCGCGGTCGACGGCCCATCGTCGAGATCATGTATGGGGACTTCATGGCCGTCGCCATGGACCAGATCGTCAACCAGGTGGCGAACACGCGGTACGTGTCGCGCGGGGCCTGGACGGCTCCGCTGACGATCCGGACACAGCACGGCTACTCGCCGGGTGCGTGTGCCCAGCATTCACAGAGCCTGGAGGCCTGGTACGCCCACACGCCGGGGTTGCGCGTTGGCCTGCCGTCCAACCCCCGCGATGCCTACGAGATGCTCCGGTCGGCCATCGCCTCCGACGATCCGACGCTGATCTTCGAGAGCCGGATGCTCTACCAGGACAAGGGGCTTGTCGCCATCGGCGGGCCGGTCGAGCCGATCGGTGGCGCGCGCGTCGTCCGGGCCGGCACTGACGTCACGGTCGTGACCTGGTCGCGCCTGGTGGGCGAGTCGCTCGTGGCAGCCGACCTCGCCGCGGAGCGAGGACAGAGCGTGGAGGTCATCGACCTGCGCTGGCTGTCGCCCCTGGACTTCACCTCGGTGGCCGAGTCAGTCCATCGGACCGGGCGCCTGGTCGTCGCCCACGAGGCCAACATCACGGGCGGGTTCGGGGCGGAGATCGTGGCCAGAGCGGCCCAGGAATGCTTCTGGGACCTGGATGCGCCGATCCAGCGCGTCGGCGCGCCCGATGTCCGGATCCCGGCCGCGCCCAACCTCCAGGCGGCCGTGATTCCCGATGCTCGATGGGTCCTGCAGGCGATCGAGCGCGCGCTCGAAGAACCCGACAGGTAGCCGATCTTGTCCGACTCGCCCGATGCCGTGAGCCCGGCGGCGCAACCGCTCCACGGTAAACGCGTGCTCATCACCGGGGGAGCGTCGGGGATCGGGCGGGCCGCCGCGATGACCCTTGCCGGCCGTGGCGCGCGGGTCTTGGCGGTCGATGTCGACGATGCCGAGGGCCGACTCCTGATCGCCGAGGCCGGTCGGATGGGCCGCGATGTCAGCTTCGTCCATGCGGACATCTCGCTCGAGCGTGAGACGGCGGCGGCGGTCGAAACGGCGGCGGCAGACCTTGGCGGTATCGATGTTCTGATCCACGCGGCCGGGATCATGAGCGGCCAGCTCGAGGACATCCGCGATTTCGGTGAGGCGACCTGGGACCGGGTCATCGACGTGAACTTGAAGGGCGCGTTCTTCGTCGCCAAGCACGTCGCGAAGGTGATGGTGCCGGCCGAGGCCGGGGTCATCATCCTCGTCGCCTCGAAGGCGGGAGTCACCACGGGCAGCGGGTCGTACGCGTACGGCGCCAGCAAGGGTGGCGTCCACGGCCTGACCCTTACGCTCGATCGCCACCTCGCCCCCCACGGGATCCGCGTCAACGACTTGTGCCCTGGGGAGATTGACACGCCGCTGATGCGGGCCTCATTGGCGGAGGCAGCCAGCCACGGCGGCGACACCGTCGCGATCGAGCAGACGCTCCGGCGCCTTACCGCCCCAGAGGCGGTCGCCGATGTGCTGGCATTCCTTGCCTCCGATGCTGCGGCCTGCGTCCGCGGCACCGTCTTCACTTCGTGACTGGCCATGACTGAGCGCGCCCCGGTGACCCTGCTTGGTCGACTGACATCGCTCGTCGAACTGCGGCGCGAGATCCACCACTGGCCGGAGCTTCGGTTCCAGGAACATCGCACGGCGGCGCTGGTGGAGGCCCGGCTGCTCGCCAGCGGCTATACCGTTCGTTCGGGCGTCGGTGGGACGGGGCTCTTCGCGTTCCGAGAGCCGGCCGGGTCGGGCCCTCACGTGCTGATTCGCGCCGATATGGACGCCCTGCCGGTGACGGACCTCAAGGACGTGCCCTATGCCTCGGCCGTCCCGGGTGTCGCCCATGCCTGCGGGCATGACGTTCATACGGTCGTCGCGCTGGGCGTGGCGGAGCGATTCGCGGAGACGCCCATGCCGCCCGGACGGGTGAGCTTCGTCTTCCAACCGGCCGAGGAACGGCCGTTCGGCCAGCCCAGCGGCGCGAACGCGATGCTGGCCGAGGGGATCCTGGACGGATCGCCGCCTGACGCTGTGCTGGGCCTGCACTGCTGGCCGGACCTGCCGGTCGGCTCGGTCGGCATCGACGAACGGATCGCGATGAGCGCCAAGGACGCCTTCCGGATCACGCTCACGGGCAGTGGTGCACACGCCGCTACCCCCAGCCGCGGACGCGACGCGATCCTTGGCATCGCCCAACTGGTGACGGCGCTGCACCAGGGTTTCTCCCGGATGCGCGATGCGGGGGACCTGGCCGTACTGAACATCGGGACGGTGCGCGGCGGCACGTCCCAGAGCATCATCGCCGACCGGGCGGAGACGACCGGCACCGTCCGGACGGTCGATCCCGTGGTCCGCGCCAGACTCCGAACGGAGATCGACCGGATCGCCACGGCGTCGGCGGCCATGCTGGCGCTCGACTGCGAGGTCACCTGGGCGGATGAGATGCCGCCGATCATCAATGACCCGCGACTGGTGCGCTGCGCCCGGGTGGTCGCCGAGGACCTCCTGGGGCGCGAGAACACCCGACTGCTGACCGTCCCCCCGATGACGAGTGACGACTTCGCGCTGTTCGCCGAACTTGCGCCGGCGCTCTACCTCAAGCTCGGGGTGTGCGGCGGCGGCGCCTGCTCGCCACTCCACAACGGTGCGTTCGACATCGACGAGGGTGCCATCGGGGTCGGCGTCGCTGTCCTGCACGCGATCACGACGCAGATCCTCACGCGAACGCTGGATGGGTGGGATCCGGTATGACGACCGTGGTGCCAGGATCGATCGGCACCGCGTCGCGCCCAGGCTCGGACCTTCGCGTCGGCGTGATCGGGGCCGGGGCGATGGGCGAGGCGCACCTGCGCGCTTACGCGTCCACGCCGGGCGTGCGGATCGTCGGTCTGGCGACGCGGACGCCCGAGCGCGCCGCGGAGCTGGCCCGGCGCTACGAAGTCGAAGCCACGTTCGCCGACGCGCGCGCCCTGATCGACGAGACGCGGCCGGACGGTGTCAGCGTGACCACCGGTGAGCACGATCACGTCGAACCGACGTGTTACGCACTGGAGCGGGGTGTCGGCGTCCTGGTCGAGAAGCCGATCGCCTCAAGCGTAGCGGATGCCGAGCGTATCGCCGAGACAGCCCGGACCTCCGGATCGGTTCTACTGCCCGGCCATATCCTGCGATTTACACTGCCCTACCGCGGCCTGAAGGCGGAGGTGGCGAGTGGGCGCATCGGCGAGGTCATCGGGATCGCGGCCCGTCGCGATCGCCCGCGCGCGATCGCCGAGCATTATCGCCATGTGCATCCCGCATTCCTGACCGCCGTCCACGACATCGACCTCGCCCTCTGGTTGACGGGCTCCCGGGTGATCCGTGTCCGCGCGCTGGAGCATCGCCAGCCAGGTCGGCCGCAGCCAGACATCTTCTGGGCGCAGGCCGTCCTGGCCAGCGGGGCGTTGGCGACGATCGCGACGGCCTACCTGCTCCCTGGCGACGGCCCGCTGGCGACCTCTGATCGGATCGAGGTCTACGGCACGGAAGGCATCGCCGTCGTCGACCTGTCTGTGCCGGTCCTCGCGGTTCATGCGAAGCCGGGTCCGGTCGTCGACTGGCTCATCGGGCCGGCGGATGGGTCGGGGGCATTTGGGGACGAGATCGCCCACTTCTGCGCCTGTCTCCGGGACGGCCGTCCGTCCAACATCGTGACGATCAACGACGCCGTCGCCGGGATCCGGATCGCCGACGCGATGGTTCGCTCGGTTGCTGCGGATGGCGGGGACATATGGCTCTAGTCGCGCCGCGGCCGACGCCGCTGAGGATGCTCGGCGATGCGACTCACTGAGCGCATCCACCTCGTCGCGAGCGGTCGGCATGGCTTCGGGCTGACCCATCCGTCGGACTGTCATGTGTACGTCATCGATGGCGGAAGCGAGGTCGCCCTGATCGACGCTGGCGCCGGAGTCGAGACGGCGACGCTACTGCGGCGGCTCGAGGACGTCCCCGTCAAACGGGATCGCCTCCGCCGACTCTTCGTCACGCACGCACACGCCGACCACGCCGGCGGGTCCGCGGCGCTCCACGACCTGTTGCGCGTCGAGGTGATGGCTTCACCGGAGGTCGCGGCGATCCTGCGGGTCGGTGATGAGGCGGCGGCGAGCGTGGATGTCGGCAAGGCACAGGGTACCTATCCGCCGGACTACCGATACCCTGCCACGCCGGTCGACGGCGAGTTGCGCGATGGTGATCGGATCGAGGTCGGCGACCTCGTCGTCGAGGCCGTCGCGACACCGGGCCATTCGGCCGGCCACCTGTGCTACCTGGTCCACGACGCCTCGCGGACGGACCTGTTCACCGGCGACGCCCTGCTGTTCGGCGGTCAGATCATCCTGCAGGACACTTGGGACTGCGACCTGCGGGCCCAGATCGAATCGTTGCGACGCCTGGCCGACCACCGGCACGACGGGCTGTTCCCGGGTCATCTGATGTTCTCGGTGAGCGACGGGGAGCGCCACCTGCGCGCGGCGCTCGACGCAGTCGAGCGCGGATCGATCCCTCCCACGTTCCGCTGACGGGCCGGTTCCGCACGCGAGCTCGTGCCCGATCGGGTCCAGCGCCCCGCCTCCCGGAGCCTTTCAAGAGCCGCGCCGTGGCGGCCACACCGACCAACACATACGCGATGATGGCCACCCGGCCTCGGCGGCGATTGCAGATGGTCTATCCAGGCTTTCTGGCTGCGACCCGCTCGATGATCCCGAGCTTCGAGCGCTCGACCTCCTCGAGGTCGAAGCCCTCGGCCCGCAGATGGTCGATTGGCTCTCGCAGCCAGTGGTCGCCCTGGAGGCGCGACGTGAAGTAGTCGATCACGCGCTCGACCGCCAACACCGGGCGCCGGGGACTGCGGACATGTTCGATGGCAAGAAGCCGACCGCCCGGGCGCAGCACCCTCGTCGCCTCGTGCACCGCGGCCCGATCGTCGGGGATCGAGCACAACGCGAGGCTGAAGACGACCGTGTCGAACCGAGCGTCCGGAAAGTCGAGCCTCTGCGCGTCGGCCACGAGCAGCTCGACGTCGCGCCCGACCTCGATGGCCCGAGCGCGGGCTCGCCGCAGCATCTCTTGGCTGAGGTCGATGCCGGTCAGCTGAATCTCCGGTGGGTACTCGGCCAGGTTGCGCCCGGTCCCGACCCCGATCTCGAGGACGTCACCGCGCGCCCGCGAGCCGATCCAATGCCGTCCATCGCCGAGGAACAGCTTCTCAAAGAAGCTCATCGAGTGGTCATACACGCCCGCGGATCGATCCCAGTATCGGCGGACCCATTCCGTGTTTCGTCGGCCTGCGTCTGGTTCGTGATGCAGCGGCATTCCGTCTCCTATACCGGGTGAGCGCTCATTCTTCATGTGATGCTAGCGTTGACAACGCGTAGCGCCTGCAACCTCGAGACAATTTGATTGGGGCTGGCAGGGGGGCTGCCCTGGCGTTTAGCTGTCCCGGTAGCTGTCTTGAGCCGAGCACTCACCCAAATTGAGCACGAAACTGGGAGGTTGGTGGAGATGAGGGGACTCGAACCCCTGACCCCCGCGATGCGAACGCGGTGCTCTTCCAGCTGAGCTACATCCCCACGGGGGTCGGAGTTTAGCACGGGCCCTGGCCGGCTCCAGTGTCTCGACCCACAGGACGGCGGGCCGCGGCATGCAACGCACGACTAGGCTCCGGCCATGCCCCTCGGCCTCCTGACCGGACTCGGTGCCGCCCTGGCGTGGGGGACGCTGGACATCTTCTCGGCGCTCTCGAGCCGGCGCATCGGCAGCCTCAAGGTCACCAGTGGCATCCAGCTGGTTGGCGCGGCCGTGGTTCTCGTACTCGCGGTCGTCACCGGCACGCCATTCCCGACCGACCCTGCGGTGCTCATCGGCGGCTCGCTCGTCGGGCTGGCGGGGGCCGGGGCCTACCTGATGTACTTCACCGGTCTGCGTATCGGGCCGATCGCCGTGGTCAGCGGGATGGTCGCGGCGTACGGCGGTCTGACCGTGGTCCTCGCCGTGATCGTCCGCGGCGAGTCGCTCAACGCGATCCAGGCCGGCGGCGCGGCCATCGCGACCCTCGGTGTCATCCTGACCGGCGTCGCGTTCGATGGCACGCTG
>JANOIS010000182.1:0-2289 GCA_031407755.1 Chloroflexota bacterium
GCGATGTCGCCTCACCGCGAGGTCCCCTGTGCCGAATGCCACGTCGAGCCCGGTATCGGCGGGTGGATGAAGGCGAAGATCAACGGGACCAGGCAGCTGATCGGCGTCATCACCGGCACATTCCCGACCCCCATCCCGCCACCCGATCACGCCGACCTGCCGCCGACCAGCAAGACCTGCGTCCGCTGCCACACCGTGGACCAGCTGGTGGCCAACGGCGGACCGGTGAAGCTCGTCCTCCAGGCGCGCTACCGGGGGGATGAGCCGAACACGCGCGACATGATCGCGCTCGTGCTCCGTCCGGCGGGATTGGGCGGTGCGACCGCGACGCGCGGTGTCCACTGGCACATCGATTCGGAGGTGGATTACATCTCCTCCGACCCGCGAGCCCAGAAGATTGACTGGGTCGGCATCAGGTACAAGGACGGCACGATGGAGGAGTTCATCGCGTCATCCCAAGTGGGCATGAGCACGGACGTCTGGCCCGACATCGACCGCCTGAAGTCGACCGAGCGCGAGCGACCCATGGACTGCATCGACTGTCACAACCGGATCGGCCATGGCATCCCGAGCCCCGACCAGGCGATCGACGACGCGATCGAGAACGGCCAGATCGACCAGAAGCTACCGTTCATCAAGCGCGAGGGCGACACTCGGCTAGTCGCCGACTACACGTCGGTGGCCGAAGCCGACTATGCGATCGAGGGGATCCGGGATTTCTACGCGGGACAGTATCCACTCGTGGCCAGAATGAAGGCGCCGGAGATCGACGGGGCGATCGCCAGCCTCCAGGGGATCTACAGGCTGCTCGCCACGCCGGAGATGCGCGTGACGGCGGCAACCTATCCGAACAACCTCGGGCATCAGAACGCTCCGGGCTGCTTCCGCTGCCACGATGGCGCCCACTACAAGGTCCTGAACGGCGCCGTGACCAAGGAGACGATCTCGTCGGCCTGCGCGACGTGCCACACGTTCCCGCAGATCGGCCCGACCGTATCCGGCGTGCTGATCGGCCCGCGGCCGGCCACCCACAGCGATCGGCTGTGGGTCTTCAGTCACAAGGCCAGGGCCTCGACACTGGACCCGGGCGGGACGAGTTGCGGCGCTTGCCATACCCGTACCTACTGCGAGAACTGCCACAAGACCGCAGCGGTCGAGGTGCCGCACGACGGCATGACCTACAACCACGCCGCCGTACTTCGGCAGACGGGTGCCCAGGCATGCGCGTACTGCCACCAGCCGGCGTCCTGCGCCCAGTGCCACGCGGACCCGGTCCTGCCCAACCCGTTCCCGGGCCTGGCCCCGGGTCCGTCACTCTCGCCGTAGGCGATCAACGGGCCGAACGGCCCGAGGAGCACATGCCCGATGGCTTGCCGCAGATCCGATGCCCGGTATATAGATTCGGGCGAATCTATATACTTTGGGCGGTTTCGCAGGGAGTGAGGGGTTCGATGTGACAACCCAGGGTTCGCGAGTGCCAACCCGTCACGAGTGGATGAGCATCCACGAGGCGTCCGCCCTCATCGGCGTGTCTTCCGCGACCCTCCGCCGCTGGAGCGACGCCGGCGATATCAAGGCGTTCACGACGCCCGGTGGACACCGCCGCTTCTCGCGCGCGGCCGTGACTGGGCTCCTGCCCGCCGACCGACGCGGCCGCCCGAACCTTGAGCGTCTGGGCGAGACGCCCGAACGGATGGCACGCGTCTATCGCCGCGACCTGCTCGGCGCCGCGCAGTGGGCACCCTGGATCGGCCAGCTCGGCGAGGAGGACCGCGCTCCATTGCGCGAGTACGGAGGACGGATCGCCACCGCTCTGCTCGGGTTCTTCGACGCCCCCACCGCGGACGAGCGCGAGGCGTTCATCGCCTCGGCCGAGGCGGCCACCGTCGAGTGCGGTCGGATCGCCGGCAGGCGTGGCGTGGCGATGCGCGAGACCGTCGAGGCCTTCCTGCGCTTCCGGATGCCGTTCATCCATGAGCTCGCCGGCGTCGCTCGGCGTCGGGGGCTCGACACGCCCGCAACGGCCGAGCTGCTCGAGACCGCGACCGAGGCATTCGATCGGCTCCTGATCTCCGCGATGCGCGGTCACGAGGCCACGGCCCGGATCGAACCCCCGTGCGCCATGGCCGCGCCGCCCGAGCGCGGTTCGACGGCTCTCGAGGTGATCCACCCATGACCCTCGCGATCGCCGCATCGACCCACGGCGTCGGCGCGCCGCCCGCCACGGTCGTCGCCCTCGTCGTCCACGCCCGCCGGGTGCCGAGCGACCGGCGCGAGGCCTTCGCGGCG
>JANOIS010000235.1:0-13153 GCA_031407755.1 Chloroflexota bacterium
GGGTGCCGTATCTCGATCACCGCCTGGTCGAGGCCGCGGCGGCGTTGCCAGACAGATTGCGGATCGATCGTGCCGTGACGAAGGTCGTGCTGCGACGTGCCGTCCGCGGTGTCGTTCCGGACGAGATCCGACTCGATCGGCGCAAGATCGGGTTCGCGGTTCCCCAGGTGACCTGGATGGCTGCCTCGATGCCCGCCATCCGGGCGGCCCTCGCCGACTCCCTCGCGATCGCGGAGGGCCTGCTGGACCGCCAGGGAGTCGACGCGCTGCTGGCGCGCCCACTCGAGCCTGATGGAGGCGCGGAGCTCTGGCGCGCTCTTTCGATCGACCGGTGGCTCCGTCGCCTTGGCTAGCGCGAACTATGCGGAACACATCTATCGATGCCCGGCTTGGGCATGGCCTCCGACTCGAACCGCGGTCATTCTCCGTCTCAACGAACACCGCGTGGAGGCCCAAGACGCCAAGCCGGATCGCGAGCGGAGCATTGCCCAGGCCTGATCACCGAGCAACCCACACCGGGGCAGCGCACGAGCGGATCAGTCGCTCTCCTCGCCCGCGGCTCAACCACGGGAGGGAAGTACACTCCGGGCGTGGTAGACGTGACCCAGGCCAATGCCGAATTCTGGAACGAGCCGTGCGGCACGGCTTTGGCTCGGTCGATCGGCATCGAGGAGATAACCGTCGACGCGCTTGCGCGGTTTGACGCAGCCTACCTCGGGTACTACCCCTACCTGATTCCGCTGGTCGAGCAGGCGGGCGTCGCAGGAGCCACGGTCCTCGAGATCGGGCTCGGTTTCGGGACCCTCGGCCAGTACGTCGCGCAGCGGGCGAAGACCTACCACGGCATCGACATCGCCGAGGAACCCGTCGGTCTCCTACAACAGCGCCTTGCGATTTTCGACCGCGCGACGACGAATGTTGTTCGCCAGGGTTCCGCCTTGGAGTTGCCGTATCCGACTGAATCGTTCGATACAGTCATCTCGATCGGTACCCTCCACCACACGGGAGACCTCGCTCGTGCTGTCTCGGAAGTGCACCGAGTGTTGCGACCTGGCGGCAGAGCTCTGATCATGGTGTACAACCGTAACTCGTTCCGACGCCTGGCGCGGCTGCCCCGTTTGCGAGTGGCGGCGGCGCTGGGTCGACTGGACGGGTCGGTCGATCAGCAGCTTCGCGGTATGTACGACCAACGGTCGGATGGTCGCATCGCCCCTCACACGGACTTCATCAGCATCGGCGAAGCCAAGCGCCTCTTCGCCGCCTTTGCAACCGTTCGGGTGGACCGGCGCAACTTCGATGAGTACGTCGTCGCGCGACGACGACTCAAGCGCACGTGGTTCCTCGGAGGCGTGGACCACTTCTTGGGGCTTGACCTGTATATCACGGCGAGCAAATGAGGACCTTCCTCCACGCTACCGCAAGATTGACGGTCATCAGGAGGATTGCGGTCGGGACCGGCAGAGACCACGCCACGCCCCTCCTCCGCGCGCGCAGGTTTCCCTCATGGCAGGGGGCTGGCAATTGACCGCAAGTTCCGCACTCAACGGTCGTGCCGAAAACGTCAACCGCCCGCCGACGTTTTGAGCAGGACGACGTCGCACCAGGGTGTCCGCCCCGCGAGCAACCTGCCGCCGACATCCGGCCGCGCCCGCAGGACAGCTGATAGTGCTACAAGCCGCCGGGCCCGGTCCGTTCCGATGGCCTGGGGGACCAGCCACTGATTGGTGATGTGCAGGGAGACTCCTGACGCCCATGACAAGTCAAGTGGGACGGCGGGCAGAGGGCTGCCGGATGTCGGGACGTCCGTGCGGAGCACGACGCGTACGTCGCACGCGCCCTCGTCGACGAGTACGACGAAGGGGCTCTCCGCGCCCGCGGCCACGGCGCGGGCGCCAAACATCTGCAGGCGCCAAAGTTCGCCGAGATCTTTGAGCAACGGGGCTCGATGCGCGCCGAGCAGAGCCGAGGGTAGGACGTGTGGCCTTACCGCCCAGTAGGTCAGCGACCGCGTGAAGCGGATCAGCTCACGCAGCCAATGGGCCCTCTCCCTCGGACCGTCCGGGGACGCCCAGGCCCAGGTCGGGCTGGGCTTGAGCCCGCGTGCGGCCCAGACTGCGACGAGGCGCACGCGGTTGATCGCGGGCGGAAGCCCCAACGCGTGCAGCTGAGTGGTCGCCATCTTCGTGAAGCTCCTCGACGCCATCCGCTCGTACGCGTCGAGATGAATCGCCTTCCGGGCCGTGATGGTGAGGTCGAGCCCGTTGTCGACGGTCTCGACCATGGCTCGGAACGAGTATCTCGGGTTGAGCGCGACTTCCTGACGCGCGGCCTTCGTGATCTGCACCCATGTCCCGCGGTCGTGAATGGCCTGGACCACCTCGGCCATGTTCGAGTGGTCCTTCTGCAGAGGCACGTAATGTCGCCATGGCTCCAGAATGCCTGAGTAGTCGCCGGGGTACAGCACCATGAGCGTGCCCAGAGCAGCTGCCTCGAAGCAACGCGGTGAGATCTGGTTCAGGCGGATCCGACCATCAACCCCAGCAAGAAACAAGCGGTGCAGTTCCTCGAACGGCGCATCCAGGTGGCATGAAACATATTCGCTGACCACTTGCTCGATCGATCCGTCGAAGTCGAACACGCTCGCGCCGCTCTCGACGCCCAACATCGCCTTGCTTCGGCTGACGAAGTCGATCCATGCCTGCCCGTAGAGCCGGTCTTCCTCTCGGCAGGAGATGTCGGCAGCCAGGCCGTAGGCGGGAGCGTCCGCGGCAAATCGGTCCGCGATCAGCGTCTTCTCCTGGGCCAGGACGCCCAGCCAGGCAGGTAACCGGCGACCTCGATAGCCAACGTCGATGGTCCGATCGTCGTACGGCGCTACTGGCAGTGAGAGAAGGTGCTGCGGGACATAGCCAGTCAGGACGGTGACCTTGCGTTTCAGCTCGGGAAGCGCTACGTCTGGATACACCAACTCGATCTGATCCTGCGGCACGCAGGTGAAGAGCACGTGGATCCCGAGCGTACGCATGACACTTACGGTCCGGTCCACGAACCGATACTCATCCTGGATGAAGGCCGCCTTGACCCCCTGGAACTGGCTGATCCGCCACCGAGCCAGCGGCGACAGGTAGGCCGGGTTCGACATGACCACGTTGTAGTGGACGACAAGGCCATCGAAGGCATCGAGGTCCAGCTCGTCCGGAAGGTCGCCGAACATCGGCAGGACGAAGGCGTCATAGCGCGACCACACGCGGATCGCCTCGATGTGGTCGATGACAGTGGCCGCCTCGTAGGGTCGGAAGTCGCACAAGAGGAGCAGCCGCGGCCGCCGCTCAGGACTAAGACTGTCGCCGTCCGTTACCCTGTCACTCGTCCACCGAGCACCACGCTCCATGAATAACTCTCCTTCGGGGCCGAAGCATAGACATTGGCGGGGACCATGACCGGTAAGCACTCCGAGCGCCTGGTCGGACCACGCGGTCCGGGCCGGCAATCATCAGATGCCGTGCAATCTTCGCGTTCAGAGCCGATCCTGATTCGCCCCAGCCGGGGCTGGGTCGGGCCGGGTCTCAAAGAACTCTGGCAGTTCCGGGACTTGGGCTATTTCCTCGTCTGGCGCGACCTCAAGGTCCGCTACAAGCAGACGATCTTCGGGGCCGCCTGGGCCGTCTTACAGCCGGTCCTCCTGATGCTCGTATTTTCCGCGTTCCTGGGCCGCATCCCGGGGATCGCCCCGGAAGGCGTGCCCTACCCACTGTTCGCCCTGGCCGGACTGGTTCCGTGGATCCTGTTCTCGGAGAGCCTCAATGGAGCGTCCAACAGTTTGGTGAACAGCCAGAACCTGATCTCAAAGGTCTACTTCCCGCGGCTTCTCCTGCCGCTGGCGGGGGTTGGCTCGTACATCGTGGACTTCTTCGTCGCACTGGCGATTCTCCTGCTCGTGACAGTATCCTTCGGGCGGATCCCCATGGCGACCGTCCTGTGGCTGCCCGTCTTTGCGCTGCTTGCGGTCGTCGTCGCACTTGCCGTCGGGATCTGGCTGTCCGCGATCTACGTCCGCTATCGCGACCTCAGGTACGCCATCCGGTTCCTGACCCAGGTCTGGCTGTTTGCCACCCCAGTGGCGTACTCGGCCAGCCTCATCCCCGACGAACTGCGGGGGATCTATGCGCTGAACCCCATGGCCGGCGTGGTCGAGGGCTTCAGGTGGGCCCTGCTGGGGGGTCCGCTGCCCGACCAGGCGATCTTCCTCTCCGCCGCGGCCACTGTGGTCATCCTGATCGGCGGGGTCGCCTACTTTCGGCGGGTCGAGCGGACCTTCGCGGACATGATCTGATGAGCGATGTCGCGATCCGCGCCGATGGCCTCGGCAAGCGCTACCGACTCGGGCAGGACCGGGATCGGTATGGGGTCGTACTTGCGGGCGCGCTCTCCAGGGCCATTCGGCTGCCGTTTCGCCCCCGGGCGACTACCGACCGCGTGGCCGATTTCTGGGCGCTCCGCGACGTCTCGTTTGAAGTTCCCATCGGCGCGGCGGTGGGGATCATTGGCCGTAATGGCGCCGGCAAGTCCACGTTGCTCAAGGTCTTGTCGCGCATCACCGAACCGACGACCGGGACGGCGGAGCTGCACGGACGAGTGGCGTCGCTCCTGGAGGTAGGGACCGGCTTCCACCCGGAGTTGAGCGGCCTGGAGAACATCTTTCTCAGTGCCGCGGTCCTCGGGATGCGGCGCGTCGAGATCCGTCGGAAACTGGACGAGATCGTCGATTTCTCCGGGATCGAGTCCCAGTTTCTCGACACGCCGGTGAAGCACTACTCGAGCGGGATGCAGGTCCGCTTGGGCTTCGCAGTTGCCGCACACCTGGAGCCCGAGATCCTGTTGATCGACGAGGTTCTGGCGGTCGGCGACGCCAAGTTCCAGGCCAAGTGCATGGGCAAGATCGAGGAGATCGGCGAGAGCGGCCGGACGGTCATCTTCGTGTCGCACAGCATGTCTTCGATTCTGCGCCTCTGCTCGCGGGTGATCCTCCTTGACCACGGTCGCGTCGTCACCGACGGGCCAACACACGAGGCTGTCCGGGTCTACCTCGAATCCGAGCTTGGCCGAAGCAGCGAGCGAAGCTGGACCGACCCAGGTCAGGCGCCCGGCGATGACATCGCCAGGCTGAAGAGCATTCGAGTCCTGCCAGAAGGAGGAGGATCGGGCGAGGAGATCGAGATCCGGCAGCCGATCGAGATCGAGGTCGAGTACTGGACCGGGACCCTCGGTTCGCTTCGGCCCTCAGCCAACCTCGCCTTCTACAACGACGAGGGCGTGTGCCTCTTCATCTCGAACGACTGGCAGGGACAGCACGCACTTCACACGCCGGACCGGCCTGGCGTCGTTCGATCAACCTGTCGGATCCCTGGCAATTTCCTTGCCGAGGGACGCGTCATCGTAACTGTGGCGGTAAGCACGTTCAATCCGTCGACCGCTCATGCCATTGAACGTGATGCTGTCGCGTTTCAGATCATCGATCGGAGCCAGGGCGACGGGGTTCGTGGCGAATCAACAAACGAGTGGCCTGGCGTGGTCAGACCGATGCTCGACTGGCGCACCGAGACGCGCGGGCTGGAAGGCTGATCTGGCTCGTTTGCCGATCATCAATTGACGGATGACAGTCAAGCTGAGTTCGACCCGGCGTGTCCGGACGGCGGGAAGGGTAGTGGAGTGGGGGCGGAGCGGGCCGCCGGACCCGACCCTCTGGCATCGTTCGCAGACGACCCAGTGGGTCTGGCGTTCGCGCATACGGAGAATGCTATCCTCCGACGGTCGATGACTTCATCCGCTGAGAATCTGGGCAGGACTGCCCTCCCCGGGGCCCATCTGACGCTCATCCTTTACTACGCGGAGCGTGCGCCGCTCCGATCCGCCATCGCGGACCATCTCTACGCATTCCAGCGTTACGGGGGCCGGCCGAGTATCTACGTGAACCTGGCGGTGCGTGGAATCCCCGCGTGGATCGACCGCCTCGGGGTGGACGTCGTCATCTTCCACACGATCCTGCTGGCCCAACGCTGGCAGCCGCGGGTCTTCCGACGGATCCTTCGACAGCTGGAACCAATCCGAAGACTTCACTGCCTAAAGGTGGCGATTCCCCAGGACGAGTTCATCCAGACGGATCTGCTGACCGACTTCATCCGCCGCTTCGAGGTGGATCACGTCTTGAGCTGCGCGCCAGAATCGGAGTGGCGGACCATCTACGGGGCGTTGCCCGAAGGGCCGACCACCTTCACTCGCGTCCTCACTGGCTACATAGAGAGGGCGTCCCTTGCGAGGATCGACCGATTGGCAGCGACGGCTGGGGAGCGGCCGATCGACATCGGCTACCGCGCATGGCAACCGGAGTACTGGCTGGGCCGGCACGGCCAGCTCAAAGGGCGAATCGCGGAAGTGTTCGCCAGCCACGCTGCGGCCCGCGGTCTGCGCGCCGACATCTCCCTTCGCGATGAGGACACGCTGCTCGGCGATGACTGGTACCGCTTTCTCCTGCGAAGCCGCTGGGCCATCGGTGTCGAAGGAGGAGCCAGCCTGATCGACCGCGACGGCTCTCTCCGCCAACGAACGCTTACCTACCAGGTCGACCATCCGGCGGCTCCGTTCGAGGAAGTCGAAGCGGCCTGCTTCCCCGACCGGGACGGCAGCCTCGGACTCGTCGCGATCTCTCCCCGGCACCTGGAGGCCTGCGCTACGCGGACTGCCCAGGTGCTGGTCGAGGGGTCATACAACGGGATCCTTGAAGCTGGTGTGCACTACTTGCCCTTGCGGCGTGACTTCGCCAACATTGAAGAGGTGCTCGACCTCCTGTCGCGCGAAGAGTTTCGAACGCAGCTGGCCGACCGTGCCTATCGGGACATCGTCGCATCGCGGCGGTACGAGTACTCGACGTTCGTCCAGAGTGTCCTGGGACCTGCTGTGGCCGGCAACGCCCCGGGGTTCGTCGGGCGCGCGCTGGGCGCCTGGGAGCGGCGGCTTGACCTACCGTCGTGGTGGTTGGTGGCTGCCAAGCAGCGTTTGAAGCCGAGTGTCCGGAACGTCCTGGAGCGGACGCATCTGCTTCGGCCATTGATACGCCTCCGCGCAGGAGCCCGTGACAGGGCGGAAGGGTAGGAACGCCAACGTGTGCGGCATCGCTGGTATCTACAGCCTCGATGGCCAGCCCATTCCCGATCCCGAGGGAAGGCTCGCGGCGATGAGCCATCTCATCAAGCACCGTGGCCCTGATGGGGAGGGAACCTGGGTCGGGCCGACCGATCGCGTCGGGTTCGCGCACCGGCGTCTGCAGATCATCGACCTGGTCTCCGGGGACCAGCCGATGACCGATCAGGCCGGTGATTGGATCACCTATAACGGCGAGGTCTACAACTACATCGAGCTTCGTGACGAGCTCGGCCCTGGGGACTTCCAGACGACGTCGGATACCGAGGTCATCCTCGCCGCGTACCGACGGTGGGGCGACGATTGCCTGACCCACCTGCGTGGCATGTTCGCGTTCGCAATCTGGGATCCGGATGACGGCTCGCTCTTCTGCGCGCGCGACCGGTTCGGGATGAAGCCTTTCTACTATGCCGTCGTCGAAGGGCGTCTGTACTTTGCGTCCGAGGCAAAAGCACTGCTGCCATTTCTCCCGGATATCCAGACAGATCTCGCCGGATTGCGTGACTATCTGACGTTCCAGTTCTGTCTCGATGGCAAGACCCTATTCGAAGGGATCCGTGAGTTGCCGCCCGGGCACAAGCTGCGCATCCGTGACGGCCGCGTCCAGATCACCCGGTACTGGGATGTCTACTACGACGTGGATTTCAGTCACACGTCGAGGTACTACGAGGAGCGACTGCGCGAGCTGCTCACCGATTCCGTGAACGTCCACCTTCGCGCCGATGTCCCCGTCGGCACGTACCTGAGTGGTGGGTTGGACTCCAGCATCGTGGCGAGCCTGGCTGCGGCTGAACGGCCGGGCGATTTTCAGGCGTTCACCGGCAAGTTCTCCATTGGTCCGGAATACGACGAGAGCCGGTACGCCCGCGAGTTGGCCCGAGACAAGGGAATCGAGCTGCATGAGCTGGATATCACAGTGGACGACTTCATCGGTGAGATCCGGCGGGTCATCTACCACCTGGATTACCCGGTGGCCGGGCCGGGCGCGTTCCCTCAGTTCATGGTCTCAGCGCTTGCTCGACGTCATCGCAAGGTCGTCCTTGGAGGGCAGGGCGGGGATGAGCTGTTCGGAGGTTATGCCCGATATCTGATCGCCTACCTCGAGCAATGCCTCAAGGCAGCCATCGACGGGACCATGCACGACGGCAACTTCGTCGTCACCTACGAATCCATCCTGCCCAACTTGACGGCTCTTCAGCAGTACAAGCCACTGCTCCAGGAGTTCTGGCGTGATGGCCTGTTCGAGCCGATGGATCGGCGCTACTTTCGATTGATCAATCGGTCAGCGCATCTCGTGGATGTCGTCAACTGGGACCTCCTGGATGACTATTCGCCATACGAGACCTTCCGCTCCATCTTCCAGGCGGGCAACCTGAAAGGAGAGTCGTACTTTGATCGCATGACCCACTTCGATTTCAAGACGCTGTTGCCGGCCCTCCTTCAGGTCGAGGACCGGATGAGCATGGCCCACGGCCTGGAGTCCCGCCTGCCATTCCTGGACCACCCCCTCGTCGAGCTGGCTGCGACGATTCCGGCCGATATCAAGTTCGAGGGCGGGCAGCTCAAACGCGTCCTTCGGGCCGCGTTCGAGCCGATCCTTCCGGCCGCGATCCACGCCCGTCGTGACAAGATGGGATTTCCGACCCCGATCAACGCATGGGTCAAGGGGCCCGCCCGCGATTTCGTCGCCGACGTGCTGACATCACGGGCGGCGCTCGACAGGCCGTTGATCGACAATCGCAGAGTGCTCGGGGCGCAGGACGGAGGTGCCTTCGGTCGCGGGTTCTGGGGCTTGTTCTCATTGGAGATCTGGCACCAGGAGTTCCATGACAAGGCCGCGGGATTTCGAGCCCTCCCCACGACGTTAAAGGAAGGTGTCACAACTTGAAGATCCTCGTGACCGGCGGTGCCGGATTCATCGGGTCACATCTCACGGATCACGTGCTTGCGCGTGGCGACGAGGTTCTGGTCATTGATAACTACGCCACCGGGCGGCGCGACAACCTGCCAGCCTCCGCGCAAGCACTTACCGTAGTTGAGGGAGACATCGCCGACGCCGCGCTGGTGGATCGGACGTTCGGCGAGTTCGGCCCGGAAGTCGTGGTCCACGCCGCGGCCTCGTACAAGGACCCCGAGGACTGGGCTCGCGATGCGCTCACCAATGTCGTTGGTTCGGCGACCGTGAGTCGGGCAGCCCTGGCCACCGGCGCTCGGCGACTGATTTACCTCCAGACCGCGTTGTGCTACGGCCTCCATCCGACCGAACAACCCATCACGCTCGACCATCCCATCCGTTCAGATGGGAGTAGTTATGCCATCAGCAAGACCGCGGGGGAGCAGTACATCGCGCTGAGCGGCATCGACTACGTGTCGTTTCGGCTGGCCAACGCATATGGGCCGCGGAACCTCAGTGGTCCCCTCCCGACGTTCTACTCGCGCCTGACCACCGGCAAGCCGTGTTTCGTCATGGACACGCGTCGCGACTTCGTCTACGTCACCGACCTTGTGGATGTGCTTGTGAAGGCAGTCGATGGGCAGGGCCGCCCGGGGGCCTACCACGTCTCATCCGGATCCGACCATGCGATCAAGGAGTTGTTCGACGCCACCACGGCCGCGCTCGGTCTCACCCTCGACGATCCGGTGGAGGTCCGCCCCCGCGGCGAGGACGACGCGTACACGATCCTTCTCGACCCGACCGAAACACGCCGTGACTTCGACTGGCAGGTGTCGGTTCCATTGACAGCCGGCGTCACCCGAGCCATCGAGTACTACCGCCAATTTGGCATTTCCGATACCTACACCCACCTCAAGCTCGACGAATTGCGGGCGTAATGATGGCGGTTGACCTCGAGGGCGCTTCTGTCCTCGTCGTCGGTGGCGCGGGCTTCGTCGGCTCCAACCTGGTTCGAGCACTCCTCAATGGTGGCGCCGGTCGTATCCACATCGTCGACAACCTGTTGTCTGCTGACCGGACGGACGTGCTGGCTCTTGCTGGCGTCGAGTTCACCGAGGCGTCGATCACGGACGATGACGTCCTGGCGAGCCTCAATGACGATCTTGATTTCGTCTTCCACCTGGCCACCTACCACGGCAACCAGAGCTCGATGCACGATCCGCTGGCGGATCATGACAACAACACGTTGACCAGTCTCAAACTGTTCAACCGTCTCTCGACGTTCCGCAACGTGCGGCGGGTGGTCTACGCGTCGGCAGGTTGCACGGTGGCGGAGAAGATCTACGGCGATCCACGCCCGACCACCGAGGACGACCCGGTCTCGCTCCACCTGGACTCCCCCTACCAGATTTCGAAGATCGTGGGCGAGATGTACGCAAACTACTTTCAGTCTCGTCATGGGCTGCCGGCGGTCATCGCGCGGTTCCAGAACGTGTACGGACCTGGAGAAATCCTGGGTGCCGGTCGTTGGCGTGGCACACCGGCGACGGTCTGGCGCAATGTCACGCCCACGTTCATCTACAGAGCGCTCAACGGGATGCCCCTTCACCTGGAAAATGCCGGACTCTCTTCGCGAGATTTTATCTACGTCGAGGACATCGTCCGAGGCCTGATCCTATGCGCCATCCGTGGCGAGGTGGGCGAGGTCTACAACCTTGCCAGCGGGGTGGAGACGACTATCCGGGAGCTCGCCGAGACGATCAACGCATTCGTCGACCCACCCGCACCCGTCGAACTCGCCGGACGCCGGGCGTGGGACCATTCAGGTAATCGCTTGGGGAGTCCTGCCAAGGCCGAGGCGATGCTCGGCTTCCGGGCCGAGGTGGATCTGCACGAAGGGATCTCGCGAACGGTCGCGTGGACACGCGCCAACTGGCCGACGATCGAAGCTGCCGTCGAGCGCCATCGGGCCGCGCTCCAGGCGATCGCCTGATGCGCGGCAACCCTGTCGCCTTGGCGGCCGCTCTGCAACGGCGCGTCCTCCGTCGGGCCGCCCGCACGGTTGAGCAAGCCCGAACGGCGTTCGAAGCCATTACCGAGCACCATGGAGACCCGGACGCGATCCCGATACGCCGCCTCAAGCGCGAACGCACGACGGTGGTGGAGGAGTACTGGGACGTCCATACGGTCAACTCAACGCCGTTCCGTTCAGCGGGCGCCTCGCTGCGATACCTGAAGGCACGTGCCGCGGCGTACCCGTTGTTCGAGCAGTTGATGGACGTCCACGCTGACCATTCCCGCGACGTCGTGCTCGATTATGGCTGCGGTCCCGGCAACGACCTCGTCGGATTTGCTGTTCGCGGGGGCGCCAAACGTGTCATCGGGATGGATGTTTCCGAGCGTGCGCTCGACCTTGCGCGCTCCCGGCTGGCGCTCCACAGGATCGATACAACTCGAGTGGAGTTGGTACAGGTCACCGATGGCCGGCCAAACATCCCGTTGGCGAACGACACCATCGACTACCTCTACTGCGAAGGTGTCCTGCATCACACCGGTCACCCGACGGAGCTTCTGGCCGAGCTGCACCGGGTCCTACGCCCGGGTGGAACGGGCCACATCATGGTCTACAACCGTGACAGCCTGTGGTTCCACCTGTACACCGCCTATCAGCGGCAGATCCTCGACGGGGCGTTCACGGGCTTGTCGATCGAGGATGCCTTCACCCGAAACACCGACGGCGAGGATTGCCCCATCGCCCGAGCCTACCGGCCAGCCGAATTCGCTACCGCCTGTGAGGCGGCTGGTTTCCGCGTGTCGTTTCTCGGCGGCTACTTTGCCAGCATCGAACTCGAGCTCGTAGCCGCGTGTCGATCGGCGGCGATGTCCGATCCACGTCTTGCTGCCGAGCACCACCACTTCCTCGCTTCGCTCCAATTCGACGGGCGCGGCTATCCGACGTACCACGGGCATACTGCAGGCATCGGGGGCGTATTCGCCATCTCGCGCAACGAGGGGTGACGCCGCCGTGATCAGTAGGGGTCCCGTTCAGGATGTGGGTCCTCATCCGCCGTGGCGGAGCATCCGCCGCAAACCGCGCCTGATGATCTGTACGCCCGGCAGCCGCTTGAGCTTGTCTCTGCCTTTTGGCGACACCGAGTTCCATCGCCAGTAGAACCGGAGGAAGAGCGAGTCGCGCAGTGACCCCGGCTCGGATCGGACGTGCGGAATGCCCCCCGCCCTGACCGATCGGCTGATCCGCGATCGTCTCCTCATAGATCGCAACCAGGCCCTCGACGGCGAGAACCAGTCCAGCGCTGGAGCGGAGCAGGTCCCGAACCAGCGCCGCATCCTCGGGGTCGTAGCGCGCGATCTCGCTGAGGAGCGGCTCCGGCCTTAGCGGTCACGGAGTTGCCGACGCGCGTGCCGTCACCGATGTTCCGACTTCGCGCGCTCGACGGCGAGGCCGCTGTGACGCCTTCTTGAGTCGCACAGGATCATCCAGGCGGGCCTTCGAGGCGACACCGGTGTCCTCTACCGGATGGCCCAAGTCAGCACCACCATCGGGCACGATAGACTCTCCGGTGTGATGCAGGACCCGGTCGCCCAGGCGCCGCGAGCTCGTCCGTTCGACGAGGTCACCCCGTTCTACGCGGCCCTCTGGACGTCCGCGCAGGAAGCGGCGACCCGCTGGCCGCTGGCGATCATCGTCGAGGTGGCGATGGTCCTGTCGTGGTTCGCGATTCGAACGACCGCCGGCGCGGATGGCAGGACCTACCTGCTCTGGGTCGTCGCGGCCGGCGCCCTGGCCCTGGCGGTACCCCGGTCCGGATTGGTCGTATTCGTGGCAACCTCCGTCTTCTTCGAGCCGGACTCCCTGGCCAGGACCCTGGGGCCCCGGGAACTGGTCGTGCTGCCGCTTGCGATCGGCGTGCTTATCAGGGTCGCCATCGACCGATTCCGCTGGCGCCCGGACCTCGCGGTCTGGCTCGCGTTGGCGTTGGCCGGCGGGACGGCCCTGGGCGTCGTGCATTCGTTCATCCGGTTCCCGGAGGACGTCGCCGT
>JANOIS010000307.1:0-4241 GCA_031407755.1 Chloroflexota bacterium
AGCATTCCTGACTCCCGCTGCCCGTCGCGATGCGCTGCAAGCGGCGACGGCGGCCGTTCTCCGTGCCGTGGACCTGCCGGGACTCGAGCGCCAGGCCGTGGCGGCCACGCGTGCGCGGGCACGGTCTCGCGGGACGGGACCAATGGGCGTCCTGACCTCGCTGGTGTATCGATTCTCGGGTCGCGAGTCGCGGGCGGCGGATCCGGAGGGCTATCTCGTCCGGTGGCGGGAGCGGGCACCGCTCGCCCCGGCCGTGGAGGCGTTGCGACTCGCGCTGGCGGCGCCGGTCCGTGCGGCGACCCCGGCCGTCCGCCCGGCCCTGGCTGCGGCGGTCGAGCCGGTCGCGCTCCAGCGAGGCCTGGAGCGAGCCGTCGATCGGGCGATCGCGCGCCGTGAGCGCCTCGAGACGCCATCGAGTCGATGGTGGCCGATCATCGGTTTCCTTCAGACGCTCGCAACCGCGTCGATCGTCCTGTCGGTGGCGTGGATGATCCTCTGGATCATCACCCGGTCGCCGGTCGATTCGGTCGACGTGCCGGTCATCGGTCTCGTGCCGATGCCGTTCGCGCTGCTCGTCGTGTCATTGTTCGCGGGCTATCTGCTGGCGCGCGTGATCGGACTGCACGCCGGCTGGCTGGGCCGCCGCTGGGCCGGCCGACTCCGCCGCGAGGTATCCACCGCCGTCGAACGCGAGATCACCGAGCACGGACTGGCCCCCCTCGACCGACTCGAGCACGCACGCCTGGCTCTGTGGACAGCGTCCCGCGACGTGATCTCGAGGGCCTGATCGAAGTCGATCCGGGCGATCCCAGCGGCCCACACGCCGCCTGGCTCCGCCGATAAGTCGGGGTCACCCGTGTCATTCGGCCCCCCGGGGAGGGGAGGAATGGCCTCCCGATGGGTAGGCATGGCCCCTGCCACTGATCCATCTCATCCCCGACGCTGGCTTCAGACAGAACGACATGGCAGTAGTCAGCAAAGGATGGAGATCATGAACGGTCGATTGAAGGGGCTCGGAGTCATGGTGGCGGTCATCGGGCTCGCGTTCATCGCGGTCGGTGGTTTCGCCTTCTACAAGACGAGCCAGGGAGCACAGGCGCTCCAGGCATTCAGCGTGGCGCAGAACGTCACGCTCAGCTACAACGATCAGGGCCAGCTCGTCGACCGCGGCGAGACCGCCGGCGCCGACAAGATCATGGCCCTCCTGGTCAACGACTGGGGCTTTGCGGTCGACAAGTCGGAGCTCAATCCGAACAACCCGCTTGTCAACACCTCCAGCGAATACATGTTCCAGATGGCGACCGTGGCCTACCACACGCTGAACGGAACCACCACGGTCGTGCTCGACGCTCCTGTTGAGTACAAGGGTGAGACCTTTGCGGCCGGCTCGTACGAGTTCGCGACCGAGGGTCGCTACTGGACCGGCTACGACCGCCTGCACCCGATCGAGGGACCGGCCCGTGCGCAGGTCTGGACCGGCACGGCGCTCGCGCTGATCGGTCAGCTTGGCGTCGGCAGCGTGACCGCTTCGGCTCTCCAGATCGGGATGGGCATGGTCGGGATCCTCGCCGGTGTCGGCTTCATGTTCATCTTCACGGGCCTCGGCCTGGTGTGGGTGGCGCGAGCCGGGACGGAGAGCGTCAAGGTTCCGGTTCTGCGGCCGGCGACCTCGGTCGCCTAGGAAGCCGCGACCCGGGTCCCCGACCCGGCACTCCAGCCTCGAACGGCGAGGGCTCTCGGAGCCCTCGCCGTATCAGGCTGTCCGGCTGGCACTGGTGCCCGGTGCACGCGTTCAGTCGACAGCGCTCCACTCGGCCTCGGGTGCCAGCGACATGAACACCTCGCCGACCGTCGCCTGCTCCGACTGCGAGATCCCTACGGAGTCCGCCACACCAGGCCACTTCGACACGGCCGAAGCCACCTCGCCAAGGATCTCACGTGCCTGCGTATCGGAGAGGCCATACAGCCGGTGCGTCCCGATCGCCGCCGTGAGGCTAGCCACCGTGGTCGTCCCGTCGATCGCGAGCGAGTGCTCGCGCATCTCCCGGGCCGGGTTGAGGTCGTAGGCCGGCGCCAGGCGCCATCCCTCGGCCATGCGCAGAAACCCATGGTTCCTCAGATGGTCATCCCTGTTCCCGGCGAGGACGTTGAACGTCAAGCGCCGGAAGAGTTGCTCCAGGTCCTCGCGCACGGCGGCGGGTGCGACATGATCAGCGACGGCCAAGGCGAGGTCCGGATAGCCAGCCGGCTCACCATCGCGTTTCCCGGTCATGGTCATGGCCGACGCGAACAGGCGCCGCCCCGCTTCCATCCGGTCGAACCGACGGGTGGCAAACGTTCGACCCTGGTCCCCGAGCCTCAACAGTTCGGAGTCAGCGACGTAGATCCCGGCATCCCGGGCGAGTTGCGCGAAGACCTCCTCCCATGCGCCAGAGTCACGGCGATCTGTGCGAGAGGGGAACTTGGCGATCCACAGGTCGCCGCCTACCCCGCGGAAGTTCGCCTTCGGCCGTCCGCCGCCTAGCGAGCTGCCTGGCGCGATGAGCAGGGAGATCGTCGGGTCACCGATCGGAGCCCCCGGGCTCTCCTCGAACGCGCGCGCTGCGGCCTCGAGGGCGCGCAAGCCCGTCATCGGGGGGATCGCCGGATCGGCGTCGTCGATGAACGAACCGTGGGCGCCGCGCCGTAGTCGAAGGGCGCCCATCCGGGATTCGTCAGATACGCCGATCAGGAATTCCCACTCGCTCAGGCGCCGCGCGCGGCGGCCGTCGCGATCTGCCAACTCCGCCTCCCGACGCTCCAGGAGCAGCTGCCCCCAGAGGTCCGGCGCCGTGTCGCCGAGGATCGACGGGAGACTGCCACCGGGAGCGAACTGAGGGCCTTCGATCAATGGGAGCCGCGGCTCCAAGGCGAATGTGGCCGGGTTTTCGAGCCAGGAGCGCGCATACGCGAAAGCGATCGCTCCGCGGGTGCCTGGGTAGCGGGTCAGCACGCCCACCGGGCGCGACGGCCCGAGTTCGGGTGCGTCCAGCGTGACGACCAGGTCCTGATCAGAGTTCATCGGCGAGGCTCTTGGTGCTGGAGCGATACGGCCGCGGCGAACGGGCATCCACGAGCCGGTGGCCGAGGTCGTCGTGCTCTGCGATACGATCGATATCGTCCTCCAGGGCAAGCACCTCGAGGACCCGCACCAGAACGGCTGCGCTGACGCTCAGGACGCCTGCTTCGAGTCGACGAATCGTCGGGCGGGACACGAGCGCGCGCGCCGCCATGTCTCGCGCGCTTATCCGGCGTCGCAGTCGCGCGGCCCTTAGGCGGTCACCCAGCGCCTCGGCCTGTCGCTGAGTCTTCGGAAAGAGGGTTCTTTCAGGTCTGGTCATGGCACATAGTATTTACCAAAGCTGCCGATATCGTCAATACTATGTTTCACACAACGCCAACGACATGATCTCCTGGCAGCAGCGACAAAGCGACTCGATTGATTTGGCCTCGACTTGACAGGGGTCGTCTGTGAAGTATCGTTAAAGATGCAACAGGGAGAGCACACAATGCAGAAGAAGCCGTTCCTCACACCGGCCGACGTCGCCGCCGAGTTGGATATCAGCCCCACGACGGTCCTTCGACTGATCCACAAGGGCGAACTACCCGCGATCACCGTGTCACAGCGGATCTATCGGATCCCTGCCGCGAGTTTCGAGATGTACAAGGCTGGAACGCTCCGGACCGTGACTCCGGCGCCCCTGCGATCGATCAAGAAACAGCCACGCCCTGGCGAGGGCGAGACCCTGCCTGTGGCGCGTCGCGCGGCGATCGCTGCTGGATGACTTGGCCACGCTCAAGGAACTGCAGGTCCATCTCGGCAGGCTCGCGACCATCCTCTGGAACTACGGAGCCTCCTTTCCCGTTCCGACTCTCGACAAGTACGAGGACACGGGCAACGTCGGCTTCGAGTTCATCGCGGAACTTGGGGGCTCAGATTCGCCCAGGCCCGCCATCATCAAGATGTCCGAGATCTGGGAGCCGACCGGGCCAGGTGACTTCCGGCGCCGCGAGTGCGAGTACGACTTTGTCGAGCATCCGCTCAACCGTCGACGGGCGTTCCACGGCCACCATCCGGACCACTTCGCCCGCGAGTTCAACGTGCTCGTCCACGAACACTGTGAAGAGGTCCTGGACCAGCCAGTGTGCGACCACTACTACGGTCTGCCGGTGGACGGTTACGAGGCGATCCGTCGGTTCGC
>JANOIS010000294.1:0-1628 GCA_031407755.1 Chloroflexota bacterium
CCTCGAGGCGGTCGGCGGCGAGGTTAAGCAGCCGCGCCCGGCGGTGGGCCGGCATCGCGCGCATGGCCGTGGCGCCCACGCTTGCCGCTTCGAGAACCGGATCCAGGTCGTCACGCGAGGCGCGCGCCACGTCCGCGATCGCCTCTCCGTCGTGGGCGCGCTGCGTGCCACGGTAGTCGCCGCCGCGCGGCGCCAGGTCTTGGCCGATCCACAGGTCGATGCGGTCCATTGGTCAGGTCCTCGTGTGCTTTGGCGGGGTGGATGGGGTGGGTGGTACGAGCCGGATGCGCGCGTCGACCGCCACGGGGCCGTCGGCGCTGATGATGAGTGGGTTGATGTCCAGTTCCTGGAGCCACGGCGCGCGTGCAACCCAGGCGGACACGTCGGCGATGATCCGGGCCAGGACGCGGCGGTCCACGGCCCGACCGCCACGGCCGCCGTTCAGGAGGTCCTGGCCGCGCAACTCGTCAAGCATGGAGCGGGCCTCCCGACGCCCCACCGGCGCCACCCGCATGGCCACGTCGCCAAGGGCCTCCACCCAGATCCCGCCGAGTCCGGCGACGATCAGCGGCCCGAACGCGGGATCCCGCACGGCCCCGATGACGATCTCCGTGCCTGACCGCGCCTGGGCCTGGACGAGGAGAGGCCCAGGACCAAGGTCGTGGAGCAGGCCGGCGGCGGCGGCGCGGACCGCACCGGCGTCAGCCAGGCCGAGGCGCACCGCTCCGGCCTCCGTCTTGTGGACGATCGCGGGGCGGATCGCCTTGAGCACGATCGGAAAACCGAGGTCCGTGGCGCGCGCCGCAGCGTCGGCGGCGGACGACGCGACCGCCCACGGCGCGACCGGCACCCCGGCCCCCTCGACCAGGGCCATCGCCTCGTGACCCGGCAGCCAGCCGTCGGGGTCGAGGGTGCCATCCGGTCTCGGCAGGGCCGGCCGGGAGCGCGGCGTCGGACGGACCTGAACGACCCGGGCCGAGGCCATCGCGGCGGCGGACCGGGCGGCCCACGGCAGACACGGGATCCCGGCCTCCAGCAGCCTCCGCCGGTTCGCCTCGCCCTCCGCGGGCGCGACCCAGCACACGTGCAACGGCGTCGTCGAGCCGCGCGCACGTGCCGCGGCGACCTCCTCGATCACCCTGTCCGTGACCTCGGGGATGAGTGCCGAGCGCTGGAGCAGGACGGCGATGACCCCATCGACCTCCGGGCTGTCCAGCAGCGCCTTCACGCTTTCGCCGTACATCGTCGGAAAGCGCTGCCAGTCGACCGTCAGGTCCACCGGGTTGATCGTGCTGGCGTGGGCCGCCAAGTGCTCGCGCAATCGTGCCTGGAGTCCGCGCGACAGCCGCGGCACCGTCATCGCGTGCCCCTCGAGCAGGTCCGCGATCTCGACCCCGGTGCCCCCCGAGTTGGTGACCACGGCGACCCGTCGGCCACGCGGTGCGGGCTGCCGGTCCAGGGCCGCCGCGACATCCAGCAGACGCAGTCCGTCCGGGACGAGCCGGACCCCGGCCTGGCGCAGCGCGGCGTCGGCAACCGCGGCGTCCGAGGCCAGGGCGGCCGTATGGCTGGCCGCCGCGCGCCGACCCGAGGTACCACGGCCGGTCTTGAGGATGACGATCGGTTTG
>JANOIS010000299.1:0-1755 GCA_031407755.1 Chloroflexota bacterium
GTCCAGTACACGATGGCCGCGGACCGAACGAATCCCGATCTCGCCGATATGGCAACCGCCCTTCAGCCCGCCGTGCTGCGCCTGATCGATGGCGTGGTCCGGGCAGCACAGGGTCGCGGTCGCCACGTCGCGGTCTGTGGAGAGGCGGCAGCCGACCCATCGATCGTGCCGATCCTGGTGGGCCTGGGCGTAGATGGACTGAGTGTGTCGCCTGGGTCGGTGAAGGCCGTCCGGGCGCTGGTCGCGCGCCTGGATCCGGCGGCCTGCGCGGTGCTCGCCCAGCGGGCGATCAAGGCACGGACGCTCAGCGAAGTCCAGGCGCTCCTCGTCTGACGGCGCTGACCGACGGTCAACGATCCCTCACGCGACCGGCGCGGGTCGCGCACGTCCGGTCCACCCGCCCCGGGATCGATGCCCCATGGCCAACGCACGGACGCCACGAGTCTCGATCCGACGCGGTCGGAGAGTTTTCGTTGCCCGTCGGCCACCGCCAGCCTCGGACGGGCGAGATCCCGACCATCGTGAGGTACGTGGCCGGTAAGCGGCTGGCAACGAGCAGTCGAGTTGCCAGGGAGTGCCAGACAAGGGCCGTCTGGTGCAATGGCCGAATGGCAGCACAACGAATCGTACGACCACGACGATCGGCCCAAACCGCTGTCGGTCGGGCGGCGCGGGACCTGCGGCGGAAGGTCGGGTCGGAGGTGCGACACATGCGCGAGGACGCTGGGATCAGCCAGCGACAACTGTCCTCTGCGGCCGGTATCGACCACGGCTTCCTGTCGCTTGTGGAACGTGGTGAGCGCGAACCCAGTCTGACGGTCCTGACCGCGATCTCCGATATCCTCGGCGCCGACCTCAGCGTGCGCCTGTATCCGAACACGGGTCCTCGGCTACGCGACCCGATCCAGGCACGCATCGTCGAGGCGCTGCTCCGGCTGGCGGACCCTCGATGGGATCGAATGGTGGAAGTGTCAGTCGTTCGGCCGTCGCGCGGGGTCATCGATGCCGTATTCCTGGATGCGCCACGGACGGTCGCCATCTGTACCGAAGTGCAGTCCGAGATGCACCGGCTCGAACAGCTGATCCGGTGGGCGAACGAAAAGTCATTGTCGATCCGCTCGGCTGAGTTTTGGGAGCGGATGTCGGCAACGCCGCAGGTCGATCGACTCCTGGTCGTCCGATCGACGCGCGCGAACCGAGAAGTGGTCGCCCGATTTGGCGAGACGTTGCGGGCCGCGTATCCCGGACGATCCAGCGACGCGCACGCAGCCCTCGTGGACGTGGAGTCTCCCTGGCCGGGATCGACACTGTTGTGGGCGCGGGTCGAGAAGGGTGACGCCACCATCCTCGCGACACCGCCGCGCGGAATCATCGTCGGTCGATAGCCCGAACGCCGAGGATCGGCCGCCGCGAGGTGACCGACGGCCAACGTTTCCGATCCGGAAGCGCGCCGATACCCTCCCAGTCCTCACTCCGCCGCCGCGAGGTGACCGACGGCCAACGATCGATGGACCCAACCTGGCTCGGCGGCGGCACGGAGACTCATCGAGGCGGCGATGCCCACAATCGTTGCCCGTGGGGCAACGGTGCCCGCGGCGGGTGGCGACGGGGCGGGTTCCGAGTAATAGAACGGGTGGTCTAGTGGTGCCTCCCGACCTATACTCGCTGTCCCGTGACGACAAGCGTTGCCAGCGATCCGCTCGAGGCGTTCTCGGCGCCCGTGCGCGACTGGTTCCAGGCCAGTTTTGCGGCACC
>JANOIS010000034.1:0-14180 GCA_031407755.1 Chloroflexota bacterium
CCGCGTCCGTTCCGGAGCCGTTCACCGCCCGTCCGGCCTCGCGCCAGATCACGCTCGGCGAGGCGGCCGCGGACACCTACATCGATGCCTTCCGGCGGACGCCACTGCACGACGAGCACATCGCGCAGGGCGCCCGGATGGATCGATTCGGTGGCTGGTGGCGTCCGTGGCACTACGGCGACACGCTGGCCGAGTACCGGGCGGTTCGCGAGGCGGTCTCGATCGGTGACGTCAGCACGCTCGGCAAGCTCGTCGTGTCCGGGCCGGACGTCGTCGAGGCACTGGAGCGGCTGTACCCGTGCCATGTCGCGGACATCAAGCCCGGCCGCTCGAGGTACGCGCTGCTGCTCAACGAGCGCGGCCACGTGATGGACGACGGGATGATCCTGCGCGACTCGGACACGCGGTTCGTCCTCAGCTTTACGTCCGGTGGGGCCGCCAACGCCGAGATGTGGGTCCGCGACTGGATCGATACGTGGGGCCTCCGCGTCCACGTCCTGGATCGGACGATGTCGCTCGCCGCGATCAACGTCACCGGACCCATGGCTGGCGAACTGCTCCGCCGCGTCGGCCTGGCCGAACCGCCGCGGTTCCTCGGTCATGTTCGCGCCGAGGTGGCCGGCGTCCCCTGCCACGTCATGCGTCTGTCGTTCACCGGCGAGGCGGCGTGGGAGCTGCATCATCCGGTGGATCGATCCGTGGAGCTGTGGCGGGCGCTGATGGCCGCCGGCGCGGACCTCGGCATCCGGCCACACGGCCTCCAGGCGTTGTTTGCGCTTCGGCTGGAGAAGGGTCACGTCATCGTCGGCATGGACACCGAGCTCGACACGACGCCGCGCCGCCTCGGGATGGACTGGGCGGTGCGCATGGACAAGCCGCGGTTCATCGGCCGGGCAGCCCTGGAGCGAACGGCGAAGCTGCCGGACTACCGACGCCTTGTCGGCTTCACGATGGACGGTCCAGAGGCGCCGATCGAGGGCAGCCCGATCTGGTCCGAGGGCGAGATCATCGGGCACGTGACGGGGAGCTGGTCCTCCCCGGTCCTCGGGCGGATCGTGATGCTCGGCTGGCAGAAGCGGACGCCCTTTCCCGACCGGGCCCAGATCGATGGGCGCGAGGCGGTCGTCACCGCGACGCCGTTCTACGACCCGGAGGGCCATCGTGCCCGCGCTTGATCGATTGCGCGGCCTGCGCGTCGTCGCCGATCCGGCTTCCCTCGACCGCGCGACCTGGTCCGGTGGCGCCGTGACGGTCCTGCGGTTCGCGCCGGACGATGCGTTCGCCATCGGCGCCTCGAGTGTCGAGATCGACGACGAGCATGCGATGATCGAGGACGAGCGCGGCTTCGTCGGCGGCTGGTGCTCGCTCGATGAGGTCCTGCCGCACATCGAGTGGTCGCCTCCGACCGAGCGACCGAGCCTCGCCCAGGGATCGATCGCCGGCGTCCCGGCGAAGCTGTGGCTGCCCGATGACGGTGACGCGCTGGTCCTGACCGCGGCGGCCCACGCGGACGTGCTGGCCGAGCGTCTCGGGTGGCGCGCATGAGCGACTACACGCGCACATTGCTCCCCATCCGGTGGCCGGACCACCCGAAGCGCGGCTACGACGTCGTGATCATCGGCGGCGGCGGGCATGGCCTCAGCACGGCGTACTACCTCGCCACACGCCACGGCATCGCCAACGTCGCGGTCCTCGAGGCGGACTACATCGCGTCCGGCAATACAGGCCGCAATACCACGATCATCCGCGCCAACTACGGGATCCCCGAGGCCATCCGCTTCTATCACCACAGCCAGCAGATGTATGCAGCCTTGGAGGACGAGACCGGCGCGAGCCTGATGCACCAGACCCGCGGCATCCTGTGGTGCGCCCACACCGAGATGGCCATGCGAACCGAGCGGGCCCGCTGCGCGCTGAACCAGGCGCTCGGCGTGGAGACCGTGATGGTCACGCCGGCGGAGATCAAGGCGCTTGTCCCGCAGATCGATCTTGACGGCGGCGGCCGCTACCCGATCCTGGGCGCGTCGCATCACGTGGGCGCTGCCACCGCGCGGCACGATCGGGTCGCGTGGGCCTACGCCAGTGGCGCGTCGCAGCGAGGCGTGGACATCCTCCAGCACACCCCGGTCACGGCCCTGCTGACGGAGGGCGACCGGGTGACCGGGGTCGCAACGGAAGCGGGCCCGATCTCTGCCGGGGTGGTCCTCTCGGCGACCGGCGGACGGGTCACGCGGCTCGCGGCCCAGGTCGGCGTGCGCCTGCCGATCCGGACCCACCCTCTGCACGCCTTCGTGACCAACGATTTCGCCCAGGGTCTTCGGACGATCGTCGCGAGCACGGAACTGATGTGCTACGTGTCGCAGACGGAACGCGGACAGATGCTGATCGGGGCGGAGTTCGATGCACAGCCGTCCTACTCGCGCCTGTCGTCGTTCGATGCGCTGCGAGGCTACGCCTACAAGGTGTCCCTGCTGCTGCCCTTCCTGCGCGACATGCGGATCCTGCGGTCGTGGGCCGGGCTGTGCGACATCTCGATCGATTACAGCCCGATCATGGGCTTCACGCCGGTGGATGGCTTCCTCGTCACGACCGGCTGGGGCACGTGGGGCTTCAAGGCCATCCCGGCCGGTGGCGAGTCCATGGCCGAGCTGATCGCCACCGGGCGGCCGCCGGCGCTCATCGCGCCATTCGCTCTGGATCGATTCCGGACGGACCATCTCCTGGCCGACCAGGGCTCGTCAGGGACCCGCTGATGCACGTCCTGGTCTGTCCGCGCTGCGGTCGCCGCTCGCTGGACGAGTTCGTGTTCGGTGGCGAGCGGCGGGCCGTCCCCGACTCGATCACAGACCCTGACGATCGAGATTTCGATGAGGTGTGGGTGCTGGAGAACCCGGACGGCCCCACGACCGAGCGCTGGTTCCATGCCGCGGGCTGCCGGCGCTGGCTGACCGTCCGGCGGGACGCGGCGACGGATACCGTGCTGGAGGTGCTGTCGTGATCACCGGTACCGCCCTCGCCGACCGCCGGTTCGAGATGCTGCTGCGCAACCGGGTCGTTTTCGGCGTCGGGGCCATCGACCGGCTGCCAGAACTCGTCGACGCGGCAGGTGGTCGGCGGGTCTTCGTCGTGACCGATGCAGGCGTCCTCGCGTCCGGCGTGATCGACCGCGTCCGTGCCGTTCTGGACGGTGCCGGTATCCCGGTCCGTGTCTACGCGGAGGTCGATCCCAACCCAGGGACCGCATCGATCGAGCGTGGCAGCGCAGCGCTGGTCGACTGTGGTCTGCCTGAGACGGTCATCGTGCCCGTCGGCGGCGGTTCGTCGATGGATTCCGCCAAGGTCATCTCGCTGCACGCCGTCAACGGCGGCGAGGTCCTCGCCCTTGGTTATCACCGGGACGACCTGGTGCCGGGCAGTCCGCTCATCGCCGTCCCGACGACCGCCGGCACCGGCGCCGAAACGAACACCTATGGCGTCATCACGGACGAGCGAGCCGGGCGCAAGGACTACGTTGGCCATCCCTCGCTGCTTCCAGTGGCGACGATCCTCGACCCGGCCCTGACCGTGGGGCTGCCACCGGGAGCGACCGCCGCGACGGGGGTAGATGCGTTGACCCACGCACTGGAGTCGCTGCTGTCGGCCAACCCGAACCCTTTCGCGGAATCGATCGCGCTCGGGGTCATCCGGACCGTGGCGGCGTGGTTGCCGCGCGCCGTGGCCGATGGTTCTGACCTCGAGGCACGATCGCAGATGCTGATGGCGTCGCACCTCGCGGGCGTGGGCCAGGCGAGCGGCACGGGCGTGGGGCTCGTCCATGCGCTGGGCCATGCCATCGGGACGCGTGGGCGGCTCGCGCACGGCACGGCGCTGGCGGTCGTCCTGCCCGAGGTCCTGGCCTTCTACGCGGTCGACATGGGGTTGCGCGACCGAGAACTCGCGTTGGTTGGCGTGGCGCTGCGGGCCGCCTCCCCGACGGAGGATCCCGCGACCGGGGCGATCGCGGCGATCGGCGCACTGCGCAGCTTCCTCGCGGACCTGGGTCAGCGGCCCACCCTCCGCTCGCTCGGGTTTGATGAGGCGTTGCTGGACGTGGTGGCGCAGGACGCCATGGACGACCCGGCGATCAACAATTCCCCGCGACTTCCTACGCTGGCCCAGGCCCGGGCGATCCTGGGATCCGTCCTGGCCTGACCGGCCTTCGCATCCGGCTGACGTCGGTACCAACCGCGGCGCGGCTACACTTATGCCCCTGGTAGCGACCAGAGTCGGAGAAGAGACCGAGTGATCTGTTCGACCTGCGGTACGGAAAATCGCGTCGGCGCGAAGTTCTGCATGGAATGTGCGACGTCATTCGCGTCGATGTGCCCGTCATGTGGAGCCGCGAACTCGCCCGCTGCCAAGTTCTGCTCCGAGTGCGCGACCTCACTCATCGCTCCTTCTACGGTGGTGCCGCCGACCGTAACCCATCGTGAGGTCGTCGCCGAGCGAAGGCTGGTGAGTGTCCTGTTCGCCGATCTGGTCGGGTTCACGACCTTTTCCGAGGGCCGTGACGCCGAGGAGGTCCGCGAGCTCCAGACGCGCTATTTCGATACCGTCCGCGAGATCATCGCCCGTTACGGGGGTACCGTCGAGAAGTTCATCGGTGACGCGGTCATGGCATTGTGGGGGGCTCCGATCGCCCGCGAGGATGACGCCGAACGTGCGGTCCGCGCGGGCCTGGACCTCGTCGGCGCAGTGCGCAACCTGGCCCCCGGGATCGAGGTCCGCACAGGGATCCAGACTGGAGAGGCGGCGGTCACCCTCGGCGCCACCAACCAGGGGATGGTCGCCGGCGACATCGTCAATACTGCGAGTCGCCTCCAGAGCGCGGCGACACCCTCGACCGTGCTGGTGGGGGAGGCGACCCAGCGCGCCGCCGGCAGTGCCATCGTTTTCGAGGCCGCGGACGATCAGGTCCTCAAGGGCAAGGCGAGCCCGGTCCCCGCCTGGCGCGCCATCCGCGTGGTCGCACAACGCGGTGGTGTCGGCCGGTCCGAGGCCATCGAAGCGCCGTTCGTCGGTCGTGAGGAGGAACTGCGGCAGCTGAAGGATCTCTTCCATGCCACGGGACGCGAGGGCCGTCCGCGCCTCGTCAGCGTGATCGGGCCGGCGGGGATCGGGAAGTCTCGTCTCGCCTGGGAGTTTCTCAAGTACGTGGACGGGCTGGTCGAGCCCGTGTGGTGGCATGACGGCCGGAGCCCGGCCTATGGCGACGGCATCACCTTCTGGGCCCTCGGCGAGATGATCCGCGGACGGGCCGGCCTCCAGGAGACGGATGACGAGCCGACGACACGCGCCGGCATCGCCGCCATGCTCGCCGAACACGTCCCCGACGAGTCCGAACGCATCTGGATCGAGCCGGCACTCCTATCTCTGCTGGGCGTCGAGTCCGGCGCTGGATCGGAACAGCTCTTCGGTGCCTGGCGGACCTTCTTCGAACGCCTGTCGACTCGCGGTCCCGTCGTCATGGTCTTCGAGGATCTGCACCACGCCGACTCTGGGCTCCTTGACTTCATCGATCACATGCTGGAATGGAGCCGCAACGTCCCGATCCTGATCGTGACGCTGTCACGTCCCGAGTTGCTGGAGCGACGACCGGACTGGGGCGCCGGCAAGCGCAGCTTCACCTCCATCCATCCGGAGCCGCTCACGACCGAGGCGATGCGACAGCTCCTCGCCGGTCTCGTGCCGGGCCTGCCGACGACGGCGCGCGACGCGATCGTCGCCCGTGCCGACGGGATCCCGCTGTACGCGGTCGAGACCGTTCGCATGCTTCTCGCGCAGGGCAAGCTGGTCCTCGAGGAGGGCGCCTATCAGCCGGTCGGCGATCTGTCCGAACTGGCAGTCCCGGAGACGTTGACCGCGCTCATCGCCGCCAGGCTCGACGAGCTCGACACCGCCGATCGAGGACTCATCGCCGACGCCGCCGTCCTTGGCCAGAGCTTCACGCTCGCCGGTGTCGCCGCCGTGTCCGGCGTGGACCCGGTCGGACTGGAGCCGCAGCTGCGGGCGCTTGTGCGCCGAGAGCTGCTGGTCCAGATGCTGGACCCTCGGTCACCGGAGCGCGGCCAGTACGCGTTCGTTCAGGCGCTCATCCGAGAGGTGGCCTACAACACCCTCGCGAAGCGCGATCGCAAGATCCGACACCTCGCCGCGGCGCGCTTTTTCGAGTCGCTCGAGACCGAGGAACTAGCCGGTGCGCTGGCCGGGCATTACCTCGCCGCCCAGGGCTACGCGACCGACGGGCCGGAGGCGGACGCCCTGGCGGCGCAGGCCCGGGTGGCGCTCCGGGGCGCCGCCGAACGCGCGGCGGCACTTGGCGCGCACACCCAGGCGATCGCGTTCCTCGAGCACGCGCTGGCCGTCAGTCCGGGCGCGGCGGAGCGGGCGGATCTCCACGATCGTGCGCTCGAGTCTGCCCTGCAGGGCTTGGTAGCCGAAGTGGGGGAAAGGCACGGGCTCGGTGCACTCGACGCGCGGCGCCAGCTCGGGAACCGGGAGGCCATCGCCTTGGCGACAGCGGCCTACACCAGTTCGATCGGGTTCTTCGCGACGGACCGCGACCGGGTGCTCGAGATCCTGCTGCCAGCCTGGGAGGAGTTCTCGGACCTCGAATCGACCCCGGCGGGTGTCGCCCTGATGTTGGGGATTTCGTCCGGCCATATGCACCGGGACGACCTCGAGGCGCTGCGCTGGCTCGAGCGAGCACTGCCCATCGCCGAGCGCCTCGACCTGCTGCCGCAGACAGCGGCCGCCCTGTCGACGCTGAGCGGGACGCTCTACAGGCTCGGTCGTCCCCGTGAGGCGCTCATCATCCTTCGCGGGACGAACGAGTTGGCAGTCGCGAACGGCCTCGTGGCGGTCGACCGCGACACCCGCACGTCCCTCACGTTCTACGAGCAGTTCGCCGATCCGGTCGCCGGTTTGGCAATGGCTCGCGAAGGGCTCGAGATCGCCGGTCGCCGTGGCTCGATGGCCTATGGCTTCGTGATGGTCGGCAACGCGGTCTCGAGCGCGATTCGCGTCGGGGAGTGGGAGTGGGCGTCTGCATTGCTCGATACATGGCTCGCCAACGAGATCACGGGGGCCTTCTATCTCGAACTGTTCGTCGATCGCGCCGTCCTGACGGCCCTTCGCGGCGGGGACGCATCCGGCGACCTGGCCGAGGCTGAACGTCTCGTCACCACCGTGGAAGACACGCAGTACACCTCGTATTGCCATTGGGGCCGGGCCTGGGCGGCGTTCGTGTCCGGGCGCATGTCCGAGGCTCGACAGGAAGCCATTTCTGCCGCAGACGCTACCAACTACTTCGGGCCCATCAGCCTGCCGCTCGCGGCGAGGGCTGCCCTGTGGGCCGGGAGTGCGGCCGACGCGGACGCGGTCGTCCAACGCCTCGAAGCGTCGGTCGGGCGCGGCCAGGCCATCGCACTCGACGCTGAGACGCTCAGGGCGGGGGTCGCCGCGCTCGATGGTCGCCGGACTGACGCCATCGTCGGCTATCGCGAGGCGCTTCGCGGCTGGCGGCAACTCGGGCTTGCCTTCGATGAGGCGATGGCCGCGCTCGATCTCGCCATCCTGCTTGCGCCGACGGAGCGAGAGATGGCGGAGGTGTCCACGATCTTCGAGTCGGCACGCGAGACGCTGGCACGCTTGGGGGCCCAACCGTGCCTCGTGCGGTTGGAGGAGGCGTTGGCGGCCATGTCGAACCCGGCGCGGCCGTCGATGGGCCAGTCCGCCATCCCGGTTCCCGCCACGGGATAGGCTGACCTCGAGCGCCTGCGGGCTACCCTTCGAAGTTATCCGCGTCGATGAGTGGCTTGACCTCACCGATGAATCGCTCGAGCGTCTCGACGTCGTACGGTGCCGGCTGCTCGGAAATGACGGTCCGGAAGCCCAGGTCCATGTACGGACGGAGCCTGTCGGCGATCTCCTCCGGTGAACCCTCCCAAAACGTCTCGTCGTCCTCCACATCGGCGCGGGGCGTCCGGTTGCGCTCAAGAGCCGCCCAGCGGACCCGCTCCGCCTCCGCCTTTGAGTCGCGGATCGTGAGCTTGACCCCGAACGTGAATTCGATCTCCGCGATGTCTCGCCCGACGGCGTCGCAGTGGCCGCGCAGGACCTCGACCTTGTGGGCCAGGAACTCAGGTGTACCCATCGCGTTCCACATGTCGGCGTACTTCGCCACGCTGCGCAGGGTCTTCTTCTCGCCGCTCCCACCGATCATGATCGGCAGTCGCCGCTGGATCGGCAGCGGCTGCTGATGCAGGTCGTCGAAAGCGTATCGACCGCCCGGCGTCGATGTCACCGACTTGCCATCGAGCAGGGCGCGCATCGCGCCGACCGATTCATCCATCCAGTCCAGCCGCTGGCCAAAGCCAGAGCCAAAGTCGATGCCGTGAGCCTGATGCTCGAGATCGAACCACGCCCCACCGACGCCAAGGATGGCCCGGCCAGCATGGTTTCGTGCGGTCACTCCGCCTCGAAATGCAGGCCACCCTGCGGGCCGACCAGGCGCAGGCTCGAGCCATCCAGCTCGACCTGCAGGTCGCCCGCGAGCACAGCGCTCATGACGCGTTCGACCTCGGTCGCCTCTGGCTCGCATCCGCGCTTGGTCAGGATCATCGGTCCGATCGCGATCGTCATGCCATCGACGGTCACGTCCGCTGCCCCGGTATTGCAGCCGGTATCGACGTCCATGCGGCCGTCCGCGAGACGGATCGTGGCGCGGACGCCGGCGGGTGCGCTCGAGACCACGCCGTCGGCGCCGGCCCCGGTCTGGATGCCGCTGAGGATCCAGGTCGTCCCTTCGAGGGGCTGATCGGGGTTGGCGACCTTGGTGTCGAGGAGGGTCAGCGTCACCCCCGAGCCGGTCAGAACCAGATCGTTGCCGTCGAGGGTCGCGGTCAGCCCACCACCGAGATAGCCGCCCAGCCAGTCGTCCTGCGCCATCCGGATCTCCTCGCAGGCCATCTCGGTCATCTGGTCCACCTGGGCTCGAAGGGTCGTGCCGTCAAGGGACCACGTGCCGCCCATCGTGTTGCAGCCTCCCGTGGCGCCAAGCTGTCCGTCGCGTCCGAACGTGAGGGTGATGCGTGAGTCCGGCGCAAGGTCGCGCCCGACGATCATGGTGGACACGAACGCGCGATCGACGAGACCGCTGTCCGGTGATCCAGGTGCGGGGGTCGTGCCGCTGCACGCCGTGAGCAGGAGGACCGCAGTGGCGGTCAACATGAGGTGTCGCATGCCGCAGGGACGACGGGCCGCGGGTCGAGGTTCCCGCTCCGCGCCGCGCCGCGCCGCCCGGTATCGGGTACCGATCTGGAACAACGTGCATGTGAGCCACGTTATGGCGTCTCCGGGGCCCGCGCCTGACATACCGTGCCTGGTGACCCCCGTATGACTGTTCGGCGCCCGATTCAGGGCCGGATCGAGCTCCTGGCGCGCATCCTGACGACAGCTACCCGTCATACCGTGGCTGGTGTCCTCATTCCTCATGGTCGCCCGAAGTTCTTGGTTGCCCCGAACGGCCCGCCAGCGGCACGCCCGGACCCGTTCCCGCGCCCCGCCGGCTCTCAGGCCCGATCCAGCTCCCGGTCGATCGCGCGCAGGATGAACCGTGCGGCCTCCGCGCTCTTGCCGCCGAGCTTCTCGCCCGCATCCTGTTCCAGGGCGCGCATCAGGTCGCCCAGGAACAGCTCCATCGGCGCCGTGTTCTCCAGGGCCCCGTCCGCAAAGGCCGTCTCCAGCCGGGTCACGGCGGCCCGCGCGTTGTCCACGGCGTGGCCCTTGGCGGCGATCAGGTCCCGGACCTCGGCGCGCGCCGTATCAGCCGCGGTCCCAGGGGTCGTCATCGCCACCTCCGCACGGTTCGTCGCAACAGCCCGGTCGAGGCCGCACCGACCGGTGTCACCTCCGCCTCGTCATCCCGTGATGCTTCCTCTAGCAACCCGGCCCGCTCCAGCGCCCCATCCGCATCGTCCGTCCGCAGCGCCCGCCAGTCCGACTCCAACAGGGACATCGCGATCTCGTCCCACCAGCGGCCGTCGCGAAAGATCGATTCGCGTGACCGGCCCTCGATCACGAACCCGCACCGCTTGTACGCCCGGATCGCCCGCTCGTTGAACTCGAACACGAACAACGCGATGCGGTGCAGCCCCAAGGCCCCGAACGCGTGGTCCAACATCAGACGCGTGGCCTCCGTGCCGTAGCCCTGACCCCACGCGTCCTTCTCCCCGATCGTGATGTGGTAGAGGGCCGAGCCATTGTCGCCATCGAGCTGACTGAACGCGCATGTCCCGACCAGTCGATCGCCGGATCGCTCATGGATGGCCATGGCCAGCGCGTCCGGCCCGACCACGCGGGCCGAGAAGAAGCGCTCGATCTCATCGTTGCGCATCGGCGCTTCCTGGTACCGCGCGAGCCGCGCGATCTCCGGGTCCGCATACCAGCGGCGGAACCAGGCCAGGTTTGCGGGTACGTGCCGGCGGAGCACGACCCTGTACCCGGTCAGGGCCTTGGGAAACCAGGTTCGGGGCACCATCGCCGGAACCGTATACCATCGCCGCCATGCGCCGCTGGAGCGACCTGGCCGAGCGCGTGGCGGCGACCACCCGGACGTCGGAAAAGACCGCCCTGCTGGCCGACTACCTGCGCAGCCTGACCCCCGCCGAGCTGTCGATCGCGGTCGTGTTCCTGACCGGGCGCCCGTTTCCCGAAGCGGACCAACGCGCCGTCGGGCTCGGCTGGTCCGCCATCGGCACGGCTGTCGCGGGGCTGGCCGGCGTCACGCGCAACGAACTCGCAGAGGCCTACGACCGGCATTCCGACCTCAGCCTCGCGGTCGAGGATGTGCTCGCCGGTGCCGGTCACGACCCTGACCCGGCCGGCACGCCGACGCTTCCCGAGGTCGCCGCCACATTCGCCGCGATCGAGGCGGCCTCCGGCCCCGCCAGCAAGTCCGCCCTGTTGCGCGATCTGCTGGCCCGCGCGGACCCACCGACCGCCCGGGCGATCGTCAAGGTCCTTGGTGGCGAGCTCCGGATCGGTCTGCGCGAGGGCCTGGTAGAGGCGGCCATCGCCAGGGCTTTCGAGCGGCCGATCGACGTCGTCAAGTGGGCAGGCATGCTGACCGGTGACGTCGGGCGCCTCGCTGAGCTGGCCCGTGACGATCGGCTTGATGATGCCGAGCTCGCCCTGTTCCACCCGATCAAATTCATGCTCGCCTCGCCTTCGGAGGACGCCGCGCAGATCATCGCGCGATCGGGTCCGGAAGTCTGGATCGAGGACAAGTACGACGGCATCCGCGCCCAGCTCCACAAACGCGGTCCGGATGTCCGGCTCTATTCACGGGATCTGCATGACGTGAGCGCGCAGTTTCCCGAGATCGTGTCGGCGGCCCGGCCGCTCGCCTGGACCGGCGTCATCGATGGCGAGATCCTCGCCTGGAAGGACGGCCTGGTGCTGCCGTTCATCAGCCTTCAGGCGCGGCTCGGTCGAAAGTCGCCGTCGGCAGCCGTCCAGGCCGCGGTGCCGGTGATCTTCGTGGCCTTTGATGTGTTGGCCATCGGGCCTGGCGACGATGTCGAGGGTGACGCCACGGTCGAGCCACTGCTGCGCCAGCCCCTGAGCGAGCGGCGCCGCCGGCTCGAGGCCCTCGACCTGCCATCGATCGAGGAGGGCGGCCGCTTCACCCGTTCCTTCCTGGCCGTTGCGAGCGACGAGGCCGCGCTCGAGGCCGCGTTCGCCGCCTCACGAGCCCGTCGCAATGAGGGCCTGATCGTCAAGGACCCCAGGAGCGGCTACTCACCGGGCCGGCGCGGCCAGGGTTGGCTGAAGATGAAGAAGGCCCTGGCGACCATCGATTGTGTCGTCGTCGGTGTCGAGGTCGGGCATGGCAAGCGCCACGGTGTGCTCAGCGACTACACGTTCGCGGTCCGCGACGATGCGACCGGCAAGCTCGTCAACATCGGGAAGGCGTACAGCGGCCTGACCGACGCGGAGATCGCCGAGATGACCGCGTGGTTCGAGGCGCACACGGTCGAACGGTTCGGCCGCTACCGCCAGGTCGAGCCGACCGTGGTCGTCGAGATCGCGTTCGACGTCATCGTCCGGAGCAAGCGCCACGGCTCCGGCTTCAGCCTGCGCTTTCCCCGTATCCACGCCCTGCGCCGAGATAAGCCGGTCGAGGAGATCGATACGGTCACGACCGTCAGCGCACTGTTCGAGGGCCTGCAACATGGCGCCGAGTTGCTGGTGACGGCGAGCGCCAGAATCGTGTCGCAAGAACACGCCTGACATTCACGCCGTCCGTTCGGCGCGTATCCTTCCGGGCATGTTCGACAGTATCGGGAGTGCTCCCCAGGCCGTTGCTCTCACCCTGTACACGGATGCGTTCGTCATCCGCGGTCTGCTGGCGACCCGTCAGCGTCGGATCACCGACATGCTCAATACCGCCGAGGACCGCTTCCTCGTGCTCTCCGATGTGTCGTCGGATGAGTTCGGAGCCCGCGGCGAGACCATCCGCGCGGAGTTTGCCCAGGTGAACCTCGCGTCGGTCCTGTTCGCGGTCGCCGATACCCCCGTGGATCCCGCTCCGGAGCTACGAACGCCCAAGGTCGCGGAGCAGGCGCTCATCTCCGTGCCGCCGTTCAAGGTCATCGGTCGGATCCACCTGCTACCGGAGCGCAGCCTGCGCGACGCCCTCGGCGAGTTGACGGGCCATTTCGTGCCCGTCACGGACGCCACGTTCTGGTCCGACACGCTGGGGGAGGCCCGGACCAACTCCCCCCTGGTCGCGGTCAATCACGAACGGGCGCAGATCATGGCGCCGCACCAGTCCGTGGATCCATGGGCGGGTATGGATCGGCCGGCCGGGGCACCGGGGCCGGACGGAGAGCCCAGCACTGGCGACGCGGGCTGGTGACGAGGAACACCGTCTAGCGGTCGACTGGCAGGTCCAGGCGGTTTCCCCATTCGGCCCAACCACCGTCGTATACCGCGACCTGGTCATGGCCCATCAGCATCAGCACGAACGCCAGTTTGGCGGCTGCGACCCCCGACCCGTCGTAGGCCACCATGCGATGGCCACGGCTGACGTTCGCCGCGTGGAGTCGATCGCGTAGCTGGTCGTCAGCGCGAAGGTACTGGCTGCCGGCCTGGTTCATCGTACCAACCGGGACGTTCACGGCTCCCGGGATATGGCCAAGGCGTCGCGTGTTGCCCTCGAACCCGCGATATTCGGCGGGTGCGCGCGCATCGAGCAGGGTCACGTTCGGCGCGCCGAGCATGGAACGGATGTCGGCAGTGGTGAGGTGCATCTGGTTGGGTCCGCGCGGCGTGAACCCAACGGCCGTTGCTGACCGCACGTCGGGCGCACGCATCACGGCCCGGCCTTCCGATTCCCATGCCCCAAAGCCGCCATCCAGGATGCGCACTCGTTCCAGTCCGTAGGCCCGCAAGGTCCACCACACTCGTGCCGCGTACAGGCCCTGCGTGTCGTCGTAGATCACGACCGATCTGTCCTCGCCGATGCCGGCGCGCGTGGCGACTGCTCCCACACGCTCTCGGCCGGCCAACAGCAGCGCATCCGACTCCGGATCCGGATCGACGAGGTCCGCGCGCCAATCCACGTGGGTGGCACCCGGGATGTGACCGGTCCGGTGAACGTCGGCGCCCGTGCCATCGGGCCTCCAGCGGGCATCGATGACGTGCACGTCGTCACGACCGATGTGTTCGGCCAGCCACTCGGTCGTAGCGAGGAGATCGAGACGGGCCGGTGTGGACATCGTCGCTATCATACGGCCGTGGACACCCCGATTCCGGCGGACGCCGATCGCCTGAGCGCGGTTCGGGCGGCGATCCCGGCGCTGGACGCCGGCATCTACCTCAATACCGGATCGGCGGGACCCTTGCCCGCGGAGACCGCCGCCGCCATGGCCGAACTTGCGGCCTACGAGCTGCGGACCGGGCGGGGTCACATGGACTACTTCATGGAGATGCTCCAGCGCATGGCGGAGGCGCGGGCGGCCGTCGCAGCCGTGCTGATCGCCGATCCCGCAGACATCGCCCTGACCCACGCCACCACGGATGGCATGAACATCGGGATCTGGTCCATCGACTGGAAGCCGGGTGACCGAGCGGTC
>JANOIS010000373.1:0-3426 GCA_031407755.1 Chloroflexota bacterium
GGCCCCAACCGCCCGGGCCGCGGCGAGGTCCGTCCCGATCCCGTCACCGATCATGATCGCCTCGCTCGCACGGCGGCCGACCGCCTCCGCGGCGAGGTTGAGCAGATGCGGCGCGGGCTTTCCGATGGACAGCGGCGTGACCCCCGACGACGCCTCCAGGAATGCTGCGACGCTACCGGCTCCGGGGCGCAGGCCGCGCTCGGTCGGGTAGACGGGGTCGCGGTTCGTGGCGATGAACCGGGCACCCGCCCGGATGCAATCAGATGCCGCCGCGAGCCGCAGGTAGGTGAGGTTCGGGTCGAGCCCGGTGACCACGGCGCCTGGGCCGCCGGCGGCGGCCCAGCCATCGATGCCCTCCTGGTGCATCCGGGTCGCCGCGTGGCCGGAGGTCACGATCTCGAGCCCGACATCGCGCAGCTCGCGCTCGAGGCCGCCGGCCCCGACAACGAGGACCCGCCGGATGCCCGGTTCATGATGGACGATGTGCAGCGCCGTCGCCCGTGCCGAGGACACCACCGTATCGGGCGTGATCGGCGCGCCCATCGCGGCCAGTCGGGTCACGTAATCGGCCCGGTAGTGCATCGAGTTGTTCGTGACGTAGACGATATCGTCGCCACGGGCCGCCCGATCGGCGAGGACCGCGGCGACCCCCGGCACGGGTTCGCTGCCGCGATACACGACACCGTCGAGATCGACCAGGAGGAGCAGGCTCACGCAGCCGATCGTACGGCCTGGATCGGTCGGACGCCCGACGGAGCGTACGATGCCCCCGTGACGAGCCTTCCGCGCGACCCCCTGACCGGCACGGACCGACTCCTGGTCGATGGCACGAACCTGCTCCACGCCATGTCGCGCAAGCCTGGAGCCGCCCCGCAGGCCGCCTTGATCGGGCGGTTGCGGGCGATCGTGCCGGCCGCGATCGGCATCGAACTCATCTTCGATGGCGTTCCGGACCGTGGCATGCGCGACCAGCGCGTCGCGTCCGGGCTCATCGTCCGGCACGCCGGTCGGCGGACCGCCGACGAACTGCTCCTCTCGCTCGTGGACGAGGCCCGAGCGTCGGTCGGGGCGGCGGGAACGGCCGGGTTGCTGATCGTGAGTGACGACCATGACCTGCGCGCGAAGCTTCGTCTCAAGGGCGCCAGGACAGCGGGCGCGGCGTGGCTGCTGGGTCGGCTGGAGCGGCCGCGGCTGTCGGCTCCGTCCGTGGGCAACCGGCGACCACCGATGAGCGGGTCCGGAGGGTCCAGCGGGTCCGGGTCCCGGTCCGGTCCCGGGCCCCAGCCGGAAGGGCCTGAGCGAGTGGGCTGGAAACCGGGACGCGGCGCCACGACCAAGCGCGGCAACCCGCGCCGGGGTCGACCATCGTCGGGTAGCATGCCGTCGTGAGCATCCTCGACACCCTCAACGACGTGTGGAACACGATCCTGGGGATCACCGCACAGATCGTGATCCCGGACTGGAATGCGATCATCGGGCTCCTGCCGTTGCTCGTGTTCATCGGGCTCGTCGGGCCGCTGCTGACCTTCCTGCCGCTCGGCGCGCTCATCTACCAGCTGCGCAAACCGCGCGTGAAGGTGCGCCTCGTGGATGGGGCCCGCGTCGCCGCGCTGGGCGCCGATGGGGAGCCGATCTTCCCGCCCGGCTTCCCGTTCTGTCGTCGCGACGCGCTGATCCATCCGCCCGGGACGCACCGTTGCGATCGCGACGGCGAGGAACTCGCGGTGACCTGTCCGATGTGCGGCCTCGGCCGCTCGGCGATCATCGATACCTGCGCCAACTGCGGGCTCGTCCTGGATGTCAAATCTCGACCCGTCCCGGTCCGCACGACCGGTGGCCCTCGAGCCGGGGGCGCGGCCGTCGCCTGACGGTGCGCAACTCATGACCCGTACCCGGCGTCTCCTGCTTCGATGACCATGGCCGAGATCTCGTCTGTTCTGTTCTCCGTTGGCGTGATCTTCGTCGCGCTCGGGTTTGCGGCTCACGTGGGGCATGCCGTGATGCTGGCCAACGGTCGTCGTGCACTCCCCGTTCTTGGCGTTGCCCGCCAGCCGGCGTTCGCGGGCGTGGTGACCGGCTCATTCGTGACCTCGATGACCCGTGCGGCAGCGAGCGGACCCAGCCTCGCCGCCTCACCGACGCCGTTGTCGCGGGCGGCCACGCTGCTGACGGCCGTGGCCATCGGCGCGCTCGGCGTGTCGCTCCTCCTGCGCGGGATCGTGGTCGTCCGCGGGCCGTGGGGCAACATGTTCGAGTTCACCGTCGCGTTCTCGTTCTCCATGCTGGCCGGGTACTCGGTGCTTGTCCGCCGGTACGCGATCCGCTCCATCGGGTTCATCCCGCTCGGGGTGGCGCTGATGCTGCTCCTGTATGCCTCATCTCTGCCGAGCGAGATCGAGCCACTCGTGCCGGCCCTCCAGAACGCGCCGCTGCTGACCATCCACGTGGGCATGGCGGTCATCTCGTACGGGATCTTCGCGACGTCGTTTGCGGCGGGGGTGGCCTACCTCGCCCAGGGACAGAACGACCGGTTCGCCTGGCTGCCCTCGCACAAGGTCCTGGATGAAGTCGCGTACCGCGCGGTCATCATCGGCTTCCCGATCTTCGCCACGATGATCATCCTGGGCTCGTGGTGGGCGTCGATCGCATGGTCGAGGTACTGGGGCTGGGATCCCAAGGAAACCGCCGCGCTTGTGACGTGGCTGACCTACGCGGTCTATCTGCACGCCCGCAACCAGCGCTCGTGGGCCGGGCGACCGGCGGCGCTCCTGCTGGTTGTGGGGTTCGGGATGGTCCTCGTCACCTACTCGGGGTCGCTGTGGTTCAGCGGCCTGCACGCCTATTCCGGCCTCTAGGCATTCGCACGAACGGGGGATACCAGATGCGTCCAGGGCTCATCGCGCTCGGTCTGTCGGCCGCGCTGGTCGCCAGCGGCTGCCAGTACCTCCTCGGCTACGATCCCAACGATCCAGCCCTGGATGACTTCAGCGACCCGAAACCGATCGCCGTATATGCATCCGGTCGAGCGACCATCGCCATCGATGGTGGCAAGGTCCTCGAGCTCGATCGACTGACCACCCCGGGCGGCATGTACAAGGCATTCGGCGCGGAGGCGAACTTCACGAGCGACGACGGCTGGTACGTGCGGGTCAGCGGAGCATCCGGCAAGGGATCATCGGGCATGTTTGGTGGCGGTGCGTACCTCCAGATCGATCGGATCGTCGGCACCGCGCACTGGACCACGGCCGACCCGTCGCGCTGCATCGTCACGGTGGAACTCGCGGACGAGACCGCGTTTCGCGGCACCGCCACCTGCAAAGGCTTGCGCTGGTCGGACACGCTAGCGACCGGCTTCTACTCGATGAAGCCGGCATACGTCGAGGGCGAGGCGCCCTTCGATGCCGAGATCACCTTCGAGGCGCTCCA
>JANOIS010000388.1:0-8188 GCA_031407755.1 Chloroflexota bacterium
GGTGCCGACCAGATGCCCGGCTCCTCGCGGCTGGCGTGGCGGTACTCCCCACGCAGAGCGTCAAGGAATCGGGCATCGGCCGGAAGGACGACATCGCGCACGATCTCGCGGATCCGCTCGCGGTCCCGATCGGAGGCGCCCTGAACGCTCGCCGGGATGATGGCGTCAGAGATCGGGATGGCGAGCATCCGCTCCATCTGGGCGATGGTCCGCTCGGTCACGATCGATGGCGCCGTCAACCCACTGCCCAGCGCCTCGCGCAGGATGGCCACATTAGCCTCCATGAACGCCGGATACGCGTGGAGCCGGGCGATGAACGCCTCGAGCCGCTCGGGGGTGTCGACCGGCTGGAAAGAGGTCATCTGTGGCAGCAGCTGCTGCGGCCCGCCCATCTGGTCGACGACGCGGAGCTGGTGCAGACCCTGGTCATCCTCCTCGACGGCGAGTTCGCCGATGACCTGGAGCATGTCGCGCGTGATGCGCTCCTCGGTGGTCAGGCCATCGAGCGGGATCTCAGCGGCTTCGCGGGCCGTACGCTCCATCAGCTCGCGCGTCCTGGCGCGGCCGTCGGGCGAGGGATCCTCGAGTCGATCGGCGTAGCGCGCGTCACCATAGAACGTGGCGGTCGTCGGGTTGAGCTCCAGGATGCTCTCCCAGAATCGATCGGACAGGGCGTCCACGGCGGATCGATCGTCGGTCATCGGGGCTGGACCTCTCCGGTTTCTCGTGGCACGCCGGTCGTGCGACCGCAGCGCGCGTTGGACCGTCAGCGTAGCGCCCGGCCGGGTCAGCCGCCGAACAACGGCATCTGCTCGCCGCCGCGCTCGACGACTGGATCAAGGCCAAGGAGTGGCTCGAGAGCGTCGAGGTCCGGCCGGTCGGCCTCGAGAAATGTGCGCAGATGGTGCCACTTGAGGATGTGCCAGCCGCCCTCCTTCAACGCCGCTCGCAGGAGCGGTGATCGCTCGAGCTTGTAGCGCACGAGCTCCGTGCGCTCGGGGGCGATGACGAGGAACCGGACGAGTCGCTCGTCAGATCCGATCCGAGCGTGCCGCCGCAGCAGCGGCTCGCCGAGGATGGCCGTCCATTCCACCTCAAACAGGAAGGCGATCTTGTTCCGGACGTACCAGATCGCATCGACCTCGGCCAGATCGCCGATGGATGGGCCGATGCTCCCGAGATAGGCGTTGCGCTCGCGCTCTTCGAGCAGATCCCCGAGCGTGCCCTGATCGTGTCGCCGGGCCTGCTCACGCGCGGACAGCCAGACGCGCATCCCCATCCGGTGGCCACCCCTCGTGATGGACCCGAGCAACTCCGAATGCTCCTGGCTTCGTTTGAGCAGGTCGTCGCTCGTGACGAGGTGGTCCGGCGTGCTGGCCAGGCTCCGATAACTTTCGAGGCAGGCCCGGACAAGGGCCTCGTCGGGAAGGTCGTGACCGCTGAACATGGTCGCGATCCGGTCATGGAACGCGGTCTCCGACAGGGGTCCAGCGGTGGACAGGAGGCTGAAGACGGCCCACTCGACGCGATCGGCCAGGGGCGGCGCTGCGGCGCTGCGATCGGCCTCATCGGCGAGCCACCACCGGCCGGGCTCGATCTCCACGAGGCGCGACTGGCCAGATCGTCCAAGCTCGTCGCGGATCAGGGCGATGAGTCGTTCGACGGGGTCGCCGGCCGGGGAGTCGAGATCCCCGCCGGCCGGGGCCAGGGCCGGGGGTCCGGGGGTGTCGCCGGTGGTGTCCGCGGCCGGGCCGGTAGCGGGGGTCCCCGCGCCGGGGGCACCCGCGCCGGTTGCGGCCGGGCCGGTTGCGGCCGGTGGCGGCTCAGGAGTCTGGGCAGCCGTGGTCGGGCGCTGATCTCCGAGCGCTCGCGCCCCGCTAGCCAGGCGACGGAGTTGCCCCGATCGATCCAGCCCGATCAGGATCTCGCCGAAGAGCCGCTCCAGGCGGGCGGGTTCGCCGCGGGCCCGCAAGGTCTCGACCGCGGAATCGATCACGACCCGGGCCGCTTCTGCGGCGGAGAACGGCCGCTGGTCGAACCGCTCGGGTGGCGCGAACAGGCCGCGGCCCTGGACCATGTCCGGATCTCCGGCACCCCCGGGTACGGCCGGCAGGCCGACATTGGCCCGGGTACGCGGTCCGGGCGGCACAGGCGCGCCAGGCGGGATCAGTTCGATGACGCCGGCCGCCGCGTCGTCCGGGTCAGAGAGACGAGCCACGACGAGGCGATAACCGGCCGATGCGCCCCCGATGGCGACCGCCGCCAGCGCCTCCATCCCGCCATCGACGAGCTGGACGACGCGCCCATCGCGAGCCATGACCGTCTCGACGGCCGCGAGGGATCGACTGATGGCGACCGCCTGCCACGACCACGGCGCCCGCAGGTTCGTCTCGATGAGGGCGTCCACGGGCAACAGCGATGCGGCCTCGCGACCGAGTGTCCACGCCGTTCCGTGGTACGCGGCCGCCAACCGATCCAGGCTCGGACGGATGGGCGGCTGGCCAAGGACGAGCCGCACCCGAGGCGCGCTGGCCGCCGATCGATCCCATGCCCCGCTCGCGGAACCGTCGCTCAAGGCGCGCACGGCGGACGGGCTGGCGACGGCAAGCACGGCCGTCGCCGACCCCTCGCCGAGCGACCTGAGGTCTTCGCCCAGGCGAGCCTGGATCGGGCCAAGGGCCCCACCTTCCAGGCGCTGCACGAAGCCGTGCACGGCTCGAAACGATTCCTCGAACGCCAGCCACGGGTTGCGCTCGCGCCACTGGGTCGCCGCCGGCAGCCGGACGTGGCCCGCCGACACCCGGAGCGCCCCGCCGCGGCCCGCGCCGGTCGCCAGCCGGCTCGACGGGATGAGCGCGTGCAGCAGGGCCAATCGAAGAGCGGCCAGGACCGGGGCGGCGCGCAGGTCCGTCTCGATGCGCTCCATGATCGCGGTCAATGCGATGAGCTGGCGCGGCGTGTGCAGGTCGAGCAACTCATCGATCAGCGTCGGCGCTCCGTCCACATGGGGAAATCGATCGTGCGCCCAGGCTCGGGCCGCCTCAAGGTCGGCAATCGACTCGGCTCGCCGGACATCGTCAGGTTCGAGCGGCGCCTGCCGCTGCTCCGACCCGCCCCGCTGGTCGCGGCAGACGGTGCAGCGGTAGTGCCGGGTCACGGCCCGTGGTGTCCCATCGGCGTCGGCCGCCCAGGTGAATTCGTCGGCCACAAGCATCCGACCGCAGGTCGCGCAGCGAGTCGCGAACAGGTCGCTGATGGACACCTTGAGGCTCGATTCACGGCGGGGCGACGCCGACATGCCCTGGAACGCGGCGTCCAGGTGACGGACGTCCGGTGGCCGCAGCACGACCTCGGCAAGCATCCGGGTCAGGGGCGTCGATTCGATCGACACGGCGCGGCGCTGGCGATCGAGGGCAGCGCGGGCGACCCAGCCCCCGCGGCCGGCGAGGTCGGCGACCACATCGCCGGGGCCCGTATGCGCCTCGATCCGGGCTGCGAGCAGTGCGGCAGACGGCGCGGGGGCGAGTCGCTCGAAAACGGGCAGCGAGTAACCCGTCTCGGGGCGCGTGGTGGTGGCACGACCGATCATGGTCGGGTGATGCTAGCCCACGGACGACGCAGGGGAACCGGGCGCGCCCGACGATGTCGGCCCCACCCACACCTTTTCAACAGCCCTGCACGATCCATCGCTTCGTAGTCGCAGATCGGCGATCTGAGCAGCGGTCCGTGCACGGCTGTGCCGAAATGGTGGGTGGGGCCGACACGACTCGACCGGTCGTGCACGGCTGTGCCGGGCCTCGCCCAGGCCGGACCCCTATGCCTCGTCGAGGTCGTCCGCTTCGTCCTCGAATGCCTCGTCTGTCGTGGCCTCCGGCGGCAGGACCCGATCGAGGTCCTCGATCTCGTCGTCGTCATCGTCGTCGTCGAGATCCTCCTCGAGCTCCATCTCCTCGCGCACGAGGGTGCCCTTGGTGTACGGGCGGAGGTCGGTCGACTTGGCCGCCGTCGGGAAGCTGACCTTGCCGTAGTTGGACGGATCCTGGTATGTCTCGCGGACGATGATCCGGACGTCCTTGTCGCCGAGGCTGGTCACGCCGGCCGCGTACTTGTTGCCGTCGGCAATGAGCTTGAGCAGGCGGGCCGCCACGCGCGGCTCGACGACACCGATGCGGACGCCATTGCTGAAGGCGATCAATCGGTTGCCCTGTGGGATCAGATCGACATTGTCGCCCGGATTGACCTGGGCCAGGGACTTGGGCGGCGCAAGATCCGTCAGGAAGGCGAACCCGGTCTTGCCGGTTTCCTCCACGAAGATGCTGACCGGAGCCTTGCTGCCCTCCTGGGCCGGAACGATCTTCTCGCCGGCCGCGTTGAGCAGCATCTTGAGCCGATCGATGTTGCGCTCGGCGATCCGGTTGGTCGGGTCGAGGGCGAGCGCGGTCTGGTAATGCTCGCGTGCCTCGCCCAGCATCCCAAGCTCCCAGAGCGACTTGGCGAGGCGGTTCTCACCTTCCGCATCGGGGCCGAGCTCCAGCAGCCGACGGTTCGTGGCGGCGGCGTCCGTCCACTGGGATGCAGCGGCCTGGGCGATAGCCTGCTCGGCCAGCTGGCGCTTTTGCCGGGTCAGGTTGACCGGGCTCTGGGCGCTGGTCTCGAGGTCGGGGAAGGTCACGGGTGGCTGATCCTTTCGGGCGCGGGGCGTCGGTGGGGTCGCGGCCCCTCGGTCGCGGCGGGGTGCCCAGCGGGTCGGGTGGTGCTCGGGCGCGCGACGGTCCTGATGGGTCCTGCGCGAGCCTCGTTTCTAGCACCCGACGGGCGAGCCGTCAAACGCGCGGCCGCCGGCTCAGCCCGGGGACATCAGATTGAGCACGATCACCGCCAGGCCGAGGATCGCCAGCAGGGCCGACTGCCAGATCCAGCTGGCGTCTCGCCGACGCGATGGCGCGACACCATGGAAGGCGTCCCACAGGTAAAACGTGAGGGCCAGCAGGGCCGGGCCGACGAGGCGCGGGATCTCCATGAAGCGTACGGCCGCCGCCGCGATCGCGATGGCTGCGGCGTACGTGGCCGCCGACCACAGGGCGTCACGCAGCGTCGCGATCCGCAGTGCGGCCGCTCGATATCCGAGCAGGAACGCGATGAGCGCGTCGGCACCCGCAAGGGCCAGCAGGTCCCGCTCGGGCAGCGGTCCCCCGGCGACGCCGCCCGCACCGGGCTGGGCAAGACCGCCGGTGACCGTTGCGGCTACCCCCACGAATGCGATGAACCCGACCAGGAGGGTCGTCACGAGCACGGCCGTTCTACCGTCGCTGTCCAGCCCGGCGGGAGAGATCAGGATGCGGGCCTCCAGCGCGAGGCATCGGTCGACGAGGAGCCCCGTGACGAGCAGGGCCGGCACCAGCCCGAGGCCAAACGGCACGAGACGGATCGCACCGAGACAGGCGACGGCTGCCACGGCTGGCAGGATGAGCGATTCGACCGGTACGCCCAGGGCACCGCCGTCGGTTCGGGCTGACTCGTCGCCCAGCACCTGGAGCGTGCCCACGAGCATCGCACCAAGCAGGAAGATCGCCACGAACCAGGTTTCCGGCGGGCCGACCAGACGCGACAGACCGACGACCGTGACCGCAGCGAGCGCCAGATCGCGCCGACCGGCCCGGTCATCCTGGTTGGCGACGAACCCGCGCACGACCGTCACACCCGATCCGGCTTGCCGGCGACCCACGCCAGCAGCTCAGCCCGCGATCGGGTGTTGAGGACGTCGGCAGGCTCCACCCATGCCCGCCGAGCCTGGCTGATCCCCCATCGCAGGTAGTCGAGTTCATCGGTCCGGTGGGCGTCCGAATCGATCGACAGCAGGCAGCCGACGTCGACGGCGCGGCGGGCGCGCTCGACCGCGAGATCGAGACGATGGGGCGAGCCGTTCATCTCCAGCGCGGTGCCGGTTCGCGCGGCCTCGGCATAGACGATGTCCCAGTCGAGATCGAGGTCAGCGCGGCCACCGATCATCCGGCCGGCCGGGTGGGCGATGACGTCGACATGCGGGCTGCGGATACCGTTGAGGGTACGGCGGGTCAGTTCGGCCTTCGATTGTCGACGCGACACGTGGACGGACGCCACGACCAGATCGAATCGGGCCAGCAGGTCGTCCTCGTAGTCGAGCGCGCCGTCGGCGCGGATCTCGAGTTCGCAGCCGTGCAGGAGGCGAAAGCCCTCAGGCGGGGTCTCCGGCGGAGCGCTGCCATCGGCCTCCTCCTGCGCGAAGCGGGCGTTCAGGGCAGCGATGATCGCCCGTTGCTCCTCCACCCGGTCGGGAGTCAGGCCGCGCGCGATCGCCAGTGACTGGGAGTGGTCGGTCAGCACCTGGTAGCTGTGCCCGCGCTGGCGGGCGGCCTCGGCCATGACGTCGATGGCGTGCGTCCCGTCCGACCAATCGGAGTGGCTGTGCAGGTCGCCGCGCAGATCCGTGAGCTCGATCAGGCGCGGCAGGGTGCCGGCGAGCGCGGCCTCGATCTCCCCGCGGTCCTCGCGCAGCTCGGGTTCGATGAACGGCAGATCGAGGAAGGCGTAGGCCTCCTGTTCCGTGGCGAAGGTCCTGAGTTCCGCGCCGGCACCGGTCAGCGGTTCGCCGTCCTCACCGATGCGCACGAAGCCCTTCTCGGACAGGCTCCAGCCCCGGTCACGGGCGCGCTCGCGGAGCCGGACGTTGTGCTCCCTGGACCCGGTGAAATGGATGCGGTACGTACCGGCGGTACCCGGCGGCATGACCATGAGGTCCACCTGGGGGCCGTGCAGGAGGCGGACGGCGGCCTTGTAACCGCCCCTGTTGACGATGTGATCGACCACCCCCAGGGTCGTGAACCGCTCGATCAGACCGGCGCCGTCGGTGGTCTCGGCCAGCAGGTCCAGGTCGCCGATCGATTCGCGGTGGCGGCGCAGGGAGCCGGCTGGTTCGATCGAGGTCAGGCCGGGCGTATCGGACAGGGCCGCGATGAGGTCATGAGCGGTGGTCTCGGCCGCGTCGATGAGCATCCTCTGCGGTGTGGATTCGAGGCGGTCGATGCCCTCGAGGATCTGCTCCTCGGTCCTGGCGGACAGGCCTTTCAGGGTCCGGAGCCTGCCGACCTCGGCGGCGGCCCGCAGCTCGTCGATGGTGACGATCCCGAGCTCCGTCCAGATCTGGCGGACGCTTTTGGGGCCGAGTCCGGGAATGCGCAGGAGCTCGACCAGGCTGGGCGGCACCTCGGTACACAACGTGTCGTAGTAGGCCATCCGGCCGGTGGTGGCGTATTCGCGGATCTTGTCGGCGATCGCGGTACCGATCCCGGCGACCTTGGGGATCGTGTTGGTGCGCGCCGCGGCGACGAGATCGATCGGGTGCCGCCCGATGGCATCCGCCGCGCGATGGTAGGCCACGGTCTTGAACACGAGTTCACCCTTGACCTCGAGCATGTCGCCGATGTCGTGAAAGATCCGGGCGAGATCGCCGTTGGTGAGCCCGTGGCCCGGCTCATCCGCGGCGTCCGCTACGTCCGTGGTGTCCGCGGCGTCGTGCGGGTGGGCGGTGTCGGGAGCGGGGTCGGTCACGTCCGGGATGGTACTCGGGTCTCGGGGCCAGGCTCGCCTTTAGCGCCGCGCGCGTCCACCTCCCGGTGGGACCATCGATGGTGATGCACCTAGGCCGCATCAAATGGTTGCCCGGGCGCGCCTAGGCGGCGACGACCCGGTCGCGGCCCGCCCGCTTGGCTCGATACAGCGCCCGGTCGGCGGTCTCGATCAGGTCCTCGATCGGTTGATCGGACTCATCGGCCACGGCGACCCCGATCGACACGCTCACGCCGCGAACCCCGAGCCGTCGCAGATCCAGGTCGCGAACCGCCGACCGGATGCGCTCCCCCACCTCGACCGCGACGCCCGGATCCGGGTTGCGCAGCAGGACCACGAACTCCTCGCCCCCAAACCGGGCCGGAACATCGTCCTCGCGCACGGCCGAGACGATCGCCGCGGCCACGGCCCGCAGGACCTCGTCGCCGGTCGCGTGGCCGTACGTGTCGTTGAGCACCTTGAACCTGTCGATATCGATCATCAGGATGCCGACCGCGTCACCGGCCCGCCGGCGCTGGGCCAGCAGCCCGACGAACTCGTCGAAGTAGCGCCGGTTGGGCATCCCGGTCAGCGCATCCGTGGA
>JANOIS010000324.1:0-2517 GCA_031407755.1 Chloroflexota bacterium
GTTCCTGGGTACGCCTGTTACTGGGGTACGCCTTGACACCGGGCGGTAGGTATCGATAGCATCAGTCCTACCATGACGAGTCGAGTAGGAGAGCGGGGTCAGATCACGATCGAGAAGGCGATCCGCGAGGAGCTCGCCATCTACGCCGGGGACGAGGCGGTCCAGCGCGTCGAGGGTGGCCGGATCATCATCGAGGTCATTCCCGGGCGCCATCGCCGCTCGATGGCTGGATCGTTACGCGAAAAGATCGGCCGTACGCCGGTCGACGAGTCGTGGGAAGCGCTGCGGCAGGCGGCATGGGAGACGACGGACCCGGATCGCACCGCGTGATCGGGCTCGACACCTCCGTCGTCGTGCGCTACCTCGTTGGCCGCCCGACGGCGCAGGCGACCCGGGCGGCCGCACTCATCGATGACGAAGCCCAAGAGGTCGGCGTGTCGGTCGTGGCGCTCGCCGAGTGCGCGCACGTGCTGCGGACGCAATATGACGTCGCCGGCGGCGACATCATCGACACGTTGATCGGTTTCATCCAACGCGAGAACGTGCGCGTCCTGGGCCTGCGAACCGACCTGCTCGTCGAGAGGCTGGTCCGAGCCCGCTCCATGCCCGGCCGGCCCATTCCCGACGCGATGATCGTCGCCTCATCGATCGCCGCGGACGCCCTCCCGCTGGCGACCTTCGACCATGGTCAGTCACGGTATGGGATCGCGGTGTTCGAGCCCTAGACACCTCGCGACGAGGTCAATATGCGGCCGACTGTCATAGGTGAACCGGGGGCTCTCCGGCTGCGGACCTCGGGCCGCGGCGCCAGCCCGTTACAGCGAGTCGGCAAGCTCCAGGAGGCTCTCGATCACGGCGGTGGCACCGGCCTCGCGCAGGACCGCCGCTTCCATCGCGGCGCCAGCTGTCACCCCGACCGCGATCATCGAAGCGGCAACGGCCGCGACCATGTCCCAGGTGGAATCGCCCACGTACCAGCAGCGCCCAGGCTGCACTCCCAGTTCCTCGGCACCGCGCAACAGGAGGTCTGGCGCGGGCTTGGCAAGCTGGACGTGGCTCGCGTCCACGATGGTGGGTTCGGTGGCAAGCCCAAGGGCCGCCACTGACGTTGCAACCTGCGCCTTCCGGCTCGACGTAGCGATCGCCCACTTGATCCCGCGCGCCTCCATGCTGGCCACGAGTTCACGGACGCCGGGCAGGGGGCGCGGCGCGATATTCAGCCGCTCGAAGAGTTCGCCGGAGCGCTGGTCGATGGTCTCGGCGCGATCGTCGTCAAGGGTGACGCCGGCAAGCGCTGCGATCTCGCGGGCCAGTCGCTTTCCGTCAAGACCGATGAGCGGCGCCAGGCGCTCGCGTTCGGTGGGCATCTCGGCTTCGGCGAGTGCCTCGACCCAGGCCTGGATGCGCGTGTCCACGGTATCGATGAGCGTCCCGTCAAGATCAAACAGGATGGCTTCGGGATGGAAGAGCTCGGATAGCAGGGACGACACGCTGGAACGGTACCCTCAAGGGCGCCATCAAATGTCTTGACACTGCAACGTGACACTGGCATAATAAGCGCATGTCACCCACCGCGGGACCCCGCTACTCGCTGACGGAACTCGCCGATCTGGCGAACGTCAGCCCACGCACGATCCGCTACTACATCAGCCAGGGCCTCCTGCCGGGACCAGGCACGGTCGGCCCCGGCGCCAAGTACGACGACACGGACCTCGCCCGACTCCGGGTCATCAAGCGCCTCCAGCTCGACCATCTTCCGCTCGCGGAGATCCGCGGTCGGCTTGAGGACATGGACGACGACGAGGTCGTCGAGCTGGATCAGGCGCCGCCGGCGCCCCCCGCCGACTCGGCCCTGGACTATCTCCGTCGTATCCGTGCTCCGCAGTCCATCGCGGAGCGGCCGGCCCTGTATCGCATGTCCACCCCCACCGAGCCGGCGGCAGCGGTCCCGCCTCCAGCACCAGACGTCCGACTCGAGCGCTCCCAATGGGAGCGGATCGAGCTTGCCCCAGACATCGAACTCCACATCCGTCGACCGCTCGCGCGCTCGACGTCCAAGCGGGTCGATAGCCTCATCTCGATCGCCCGCGACCTGCTCGAGGAGGACCAGACATGACCAGTGACCCCGCCGTCTCCATCACCGCCCGCGCTGACCGTCGCTTCATCCGGCCGCTTGACCGTAGCCATCGGTTCGTGCTTGTCGAATTGGTCGCCCCGCCAGCCACGCAGGCCCGTCAGCGACCCCCGGTCAACCTCGCCTTCGTCATCGACCGGTCGGGATCCATGTCCGGCCAGAAGCTGGAACTCGCCAAGCTCGCCGTCCTGGACGCGATCAGTCGACTCGATCGGCACGACCGTTTCACCGTGGTCGCTTACGACGACGAGGTCCAAGTCCTGGTCGACTCCACGATGGCGTCCGACGCGGCGCGCCGCGATGCCGTCCAGCGGCTTCGCGAGCTCGGGCCGGGCGGCAGCACCAACCTGTCCGGCGGCTGGTTCGCCGGGTGTGAACAGGTC
>JANOIS010000400.1:0-1536 GCA_031407755.1 Chloroflexota bacterium
GCTCGACAACGTCAAAGTCAACTACAACGTCGGTCACCTGGCCACGACCGAGGGCGACACCGTGGCTGCCGACGGCCGCTATCTGGTTGCCCTCAACAAGTGGTCGATCGACCGGTTCCCGGTGATCGGCACGCTCAAGCCACAGAACTTCCAGCTGATCGACCTGAGCGAACCGAAGATGCGCGTCCTTGCCGACTCGCCGGTCGGCTTCGGCGAGCCGCACTACGTCCAGATCATCAAGACGAGCCGCCTTGTGAACGCGATCGATGTCTACCCGCCTGGCACCGACCCATTGACGATGTCGGCCTCGACCGTGGCGACGGAACCCGGCAAGGAGCGGGTCGAACGCGACGGTGACACCGTCCACGTGTTCATGACGGCCATGCGCAGCCGCTTCACGCCGGACATCCTGCGGGTCCAGAAGGGCGACAAGGTGGTGCTCCACGTCACGAACATCGAGCAGACGGCGGACGCCACCCACGGCTTCGCGATCCCCGCCTACAACCTCCAGGCGAGCCTGGATCCGGGCGAGGTCGTGAGCCTGGAGTTCGATGCCGACAAGGCCGGCTCGTTCGCCTTCTACTGCACGGAGTTCTGCTCCGCGCTCCACCTCGAAATGCAGGGCTGGCTCCTCGTCGAGCCGTAGGCCCCACCGGGGGTCGCGGGATACCGCGACCCCCTATCCCCCTCAGCCAAACCCAAACTGGAGGATTCTGCCCATGCGCCAGTCCATACGTATCCTGATCGCCACGGCCTTCACCGGCATCGTGGTCGCCGCCTGTGGCGGCGGCGCCGCATCCCAGCCACCGGCCGCATCCCAGCCTGCGGCGCCAGCCAGCCAGCCGTCCGGGACGGAGATCTCCGTCGGCGCGACCGAGTTTGCGTTCGATCCCGCTGCGATCGAGCTTTCCGCGGGCGTCGCGGCGACGGTCACGCTCGCCAACACGGGCACGGTCGAGCACGACATCACGGTCGACGCCCTGAGCGTGAAAATCTACGCCACGCCGGGCCAGACCGTCAGCGGGACGGTGACCGCCGAGGCCGGCACGTATGAGTTCTACTGCTCCATCTCCGGCCACAAGCAGGCCGGGATGGTCGGCACCCTCACGGTGAACTGAACCACCCATGACCAGCGAGCCAGCACGCCGTCCCCCCGCGGCGCGCTGGCTCGCCCCGGCCATCGCCCTCCTCGGCTCGGTCCTCCTGGTCGTCGCGGGCGTACTACCGGTCTGGGGGACTCGCCTGATCGCGCCCCAGTACCCGAAGGGCCTCGACCTGTGGTTCTACGGCGGTCGTGCCGAGGGCCCGCTGAGCGAGGTCAACACCCTCAACCACTACATCGGGATGCAGCCGATCGACCTTGCGGCCGTGCCCGAACTCGCACTCTGGCCGCTGGCCGTCGTCGGGTCGACGATCCTCTTTCTGGCGGCGCTCTTCCTTCCGGTTTGGCTCGGCCGACTGGCGGCCCTGGGGCTCTTCCTTGTGCCGGTGGTCGTGCTCGCCGACATCCAGCGCTGGCTCATCGTCTTCGGCACG
>JANOIS010000405.1:0-2972 GCA_031407755.1 Chloroflexota bacterium
GGCGCCAGCCCGACGACGACCTCGACCCCGCTCTCGTGCAGATTCAGGGCGTGGGCGTGGCCCTGACTGCCATAGCCGATGATGGCGACCGTCTGTCCGGCCAGGGACGCGGGGTCCGCATCATCGTCGTAGTACATCGTCGCGGTCATCGCTTGATTGCCTCCTCGATGGAACCCGAACCCCTCGCCATCACGACGGCGCCGGTGCGGACCAATTCCTTGATGCCATAGGTGCGGGTCAGCGCCACGAAGGCGTCGATCTCGGATTCGGTGCCGGTCACTTCCACGATGACCGATCCATCGGCGAGGTCCACGACCCGGCCGCGCGACAGTTCGACGAGGCGCAGGACCTCGTCGCGGTTCGAATCGGTGGCGCGGATCTTCACGAAGGCGAGTTCGTGCTCGACGGTCGGCTCGGAGGTCACGTCCTGGACCTTGAGCACATCGATCAGCCGGTACAGCTGTTTGGCCGCCTGCTCGACCGCGACGTCGTCGCCGTGCAGCGTGATCGTCATCCGGCTGGTGTCCTCACGGTCGGTCTTGCTGACCGCCAGTGAATCGATGTTGAAGTTGCGCGCGCGCATGAGGCTGGACACCCGATTGAGGACGCCCGGCTTGTTCATGACGATGGCCACGAGCACGTGCCGGCGGGTATCACCGCCGCCGGGGAGGGCTCGCGGCGGCGGGGCGACATGAGCCGGGGCGGCATGGGCCGTGGTGGCCGGGCTGGGCGGCAGCTTGCCGTTCGAGGAGGGGTCCGTGCTCATTCGTCCGCCCCGCCCCACTTCTCGATCAGGTCCGACAGGCCCTTGCCGGCCGGCATCATCGGAAACACGTTCTGCTCCTCGGCGATCTCGAACCAGATCAGTGCGGGGCCGTCCACGGCCTGGGCGGCGCGGATGGCATCGTCCACCTCGGCCGGGGTACCGGCCCGGAACGCCGGGATCCCGAACGCGTCGGCGAGCTTGGCAAAATCCGGTCCGGGCAGGCTGGAGGAGTGATAGTTGCCCCCGTAGATGATCTCCTGCCACTGGCGGATCATCCCGAGTTTCTTGTTGTCCAGCAGGGCGATCTTGACCGGGATGTGGTCGGCGACGAGGGTCATCAGTTCCTGGAACGTCATCTGGAACCCGCCGTCGCCGGTGATCGCCCAGGTCTCGCGGTCCGGCCGGCCAAGGGCCGCGCCCATCGCCGCCGGGACACTGAAGCCCATCGTCCCGAGGCCACCGGAACTGACGTGCGAGTTGGGTTCGCGAAAGCCCGTGTAGCGCGCGAGCCACATCTGGTTCTGCCCGACGTCGGCGACGTAGGTCGCCTTGTGCTCGGTCAGCTCGCCGATCCGCTCGATGACGTAGTCGGCGGACAGCACCCCGTCGCGCCAAGCTCCGGAGCCGTGCCACGAACTCGCCTCCGAGTCGCGCCGCCAATCGGCCAGCTGGTCAAGGTACTCGCGGCGCTCATCGGCGCTCGTCTCGGGGACCATCGGGGTCAGGGCCGCGAGGACGCGCTTGGCGTCGCCGACGATCGGCACCTCGACGGCCACGTTCTTGCCGATCTCGGCCGGGTCGATGTCCACATGGATGATCCGGGCATACGGAGCGTACGTCCGGACGTTGCCGGTCACCCGGTCGTCGAAGCGCATCCCGATGGCGATCAGCAGATCGGCGGACTGGATCGCCCGATTGACGTGCTTCCAGCCATGCATGCCCATGAAGCCGTAGGCGAGCGGATGGGTCTCGTCCATGACACCGATCCCGAGCAGGGTCCAGGCGACCGGGATGGAGGCCTTCTCGGCGAAGACTCGGAGGTCATCCCAGGCCTCGGCGTGCAGGACGCCGTGGCCGGCCAGGATGACCGGGCGCCTGGCAGCCGCGATCTCCTGGGCCGCGAGCTTCAGCTGTCGGCCGTGACCGTCCAAATTCGGGCGGAAGCCAGGCAGGCCGGCGATGACGTCGGCATGGGAGGGGTGCTCGGCGCGGGTCTCCTGCTGGAGCGCGTCCTTGGTGATATCGATGTGGACGGGACCCGGACGCCCGCTGCGCGCGATGTGGAATGCCTCTGCCACGACCCGTGGCAGGTCGTCGGCATTACGGACCAGGTAGTTGTGCTTGGTCATCGGCAGGGTGATGCCGTTGATGTCGATCTCCTGGAAGGCGTCCTTGCCGATCAGCGCGCCGGGCACGTTGCCGGTGATCGCGACCATCGGCACCGAGTCGAGGAGGGCCGTGCCGATGCCGGTGACGAGGTTTGTGGCACCTGGGCCGGAGGTGCCCATGCACACGCCGACCGTGCCCGTGACCCGCGCATAGCCGTCCGCCGCGTGCGCTCCGCCCTGTTCGTGGCGGACGAGGACGTGGCGAAGTTCCGGGTAGTCGCCGAGGACGTCGTAGAGCGGAAGGATCACCCCGCCCGGATAGCTGAAGAAGACATTGACGCCCTGACGCAGGAGGGCCTCGCACAGAACGTCCGCCCCGATCCTTGTTCGTTTGAGGTCGCGCCCCTCGTGGAGCATGCCCTTGCGCGCCTTCTCGACGGCCGCGGCCTGGGACGAGCCGTCGCCGGGCACGTGACTGCGCCGGGCCGCGGCGGGACTCGGCGATCCGGAGGTATCGGTCTTCGTGGTCATCGATGGGCCCTCGTAGGTGTCGCACATACAAAAGACCCTCGCCTCCCCGGCGAGGGTCCCGTTGGTGATGCGGTGGTTGGTGGCGCCTTAGCGTCCGTTCCTCCGCGTCCCTCCGTTCTCCCGCCGGGAGCCGGTAATGAGCCCAAGGAGCCCATCAAGGCCGGGAAGCGAGCGAAGAAGCGCGAGGATCGATAGGTCGGCGAACTCGTTCGGCTCGATCGGCATGTGGATACGGCGACCGTCCGTCGTGATCACGACGGCGACAAGACGACGATCCTGACGATCGAAACGGCCCAAGTCGGCCTCCCTGACGCTGGTTCCGCACGGCGACCCCGCGCGGTCCGCGA
>JANOIS010000470.1:0-3756 GCA_031407755.1 Chloroflexota bacterium
TCGATGGATCCTGATGTCCGGTTTGCGGTCGCCAGGCGGATCGTGGAGCGGGCTGCGGATCACGGCATCCCGCGCGAGGACATCGTCGTCGATCCGCTGCTCATGCCGATCGGGGCCCTCAGCGGAGCGGGACGCCAGGTCTTCCGGATCCTCGGCCGGCTGCGTGACGAGCTCAAGGTCAACTCGACATGCGGAGCCTCCAACGTCAGCTTCGGGCTGCCCAACCGCGAGGGCATCAACGGCGCGTTCCTGTCCATGGCGATCTCCAGCGGCCTGACCTCGGCCATCACCAACCCGGTCGCGGAGGGTGTCCGGCACGCGGTCATGGCCTCCGATGTCCTGATGGGCAACGATCAGGACGCTGGCCGCTGGATCCGCCAGTTCCGCTCCGGCCCACCAGACGGCGAGGAAGGTGGCCGCCGCGTCAACAAGCGACGTGGTCGCACCGTGGCCGCCGAGCCGGCCGCGCTGAGTGCCGATGTCCCGGGTGTGGACGTGCCCGGGCTGGACGTCCCGGCGCGCTGGTGACGTCCCGGCCGTGAGCGAGCGCGTGGCCACAGCCGATGTGCAGGTGATCTTCACGCCGTCCGGGCGGCGCGGGCGGGTGGCTGCGGGCACGACCGTTCTGGATGCTGCGCGGTCGCTCGGCGTGGACATCGATTCTGTATGCGGCGGGCGCGGGATCTGCGGCCGGTGCGCGGTCGTGCCCGCCTTCGGCGCATTCGCCAAGCACGGCATCACGTCCTCGCCCGGGCACCTGAGCCCGGCCGGCGAGGTCGAGGCTGCCTACCGCGCCGAACATGGGCTGGCCGAGGACCGCCGTCTGTCGTGCACGGCGCAACTCCGTGGCGACGCCGTGATCGATGTTCCCCCGGAGAGCCAGGTCCACCGCCAGGTCGTGCGCAAGGACCTGGCCGCGCGCGCCTTCACGCTCGATCCGGTCGTCCGGCTGCATACCGTGGACGTGACGGAACCCGATCTCGCCACTCCGACCGGGGATCTGGGCCGGCTGCTGGACGCGCTGCGCAGCGAATGGGGGCTGGACGGCCTGCGCGCCGACCTCGCCGTCATCCGGGCCCTCCAGCCCGCACTCACCAAGGGCGGCTACCGGGTCACGGTCGCGGTCCACGGCGGTCGCGACATCATCGCTGTCTGGCCGGGATTCCACGACCGCGCGTTCGGCGTTGCCATCGATGTGGGTTCGACGACCATCGCGGGGCACCTCGCCAACCTCGCCGACGGCACGATCCTCGCCAGCGCCGGGGTCATGAACCCGCAGATCCGCTTCGGCGAGGACCTGATGAGTCGGGTCAGCTACGTGATGATGCACGAGGGCGGCGATCGGGAGCTGACCGAGGCCGTGCGCAAGGCGCTCGACGGGCTGCTGGCCTCGCTCGCCAACAAGGCGGGCATCAAGCGCGCCGAGATCCTGGACCTCGCCCTGGTCGGCAATCCGATCATGCACCACCTGCTCCTGGGCATCGATCCCACGCCGCTGGGATCGGCGCCGTTCGCGCTCGCCACGGATACGGCCGTGGAGCTGACCGCAGCGGAACTTGGGATCCGCACCCATCCGGGCGGCCGCGTCTACGTCCTGCCGTGCATCGCCGGCCACGTCGGGGCGGACACGGCCGGGGTCATCCTCGCCGAGGAACCGCACCTGGCCACGGATCTGACGCTGATCGTGGACGTCGGGACGAACGCGGAGATCGTGCTTGGCAACAGGGATCGGTTGCTGGCCGCTTCCTCCCCGACCGGACCGGCGTTCGAGGGCGCCCAGATCAGTGCCGGCCAGCGCGCCGCGCCCGGTGCCATCGAGCGCGTCCGCGTCGACCGCGAGACGCTGGAGCCGCGTTTCCGGGTCATCGGCGTGGATTGCTGGTCGGACGCGCCCGATTTCGATGCGCAGCTGACCAGCGCTGGCACGGGCGTGACCGGGATCTGCGGCTCGGGCATCATCGAGATCGTCGCCGAGCTGTACCTCGCCTCCGTCATCACCGCGGACGGCGTCATCGATGGCGAGGTCGCGGCCCGCACGCCGAGGGTCGTGGCGGACGGCCGGACGTTCAGCTACGTCCTCCACGACGGCCGCGACGCCGGGCCCCGGATCGTCGTGACCCAGAACGACGTGCGCGCGATCCAGCTCGCCAAGGCCGCGCTGTACGCGGGGGTTCGGTTGCTGATGGATCAGCTGGGCGTGGAGGCCGTGGATGAGGTGCGGCTGGCCGGCGCTTTCGGGAGCCAGATCGATCCGCTCCATGCGATGGTCCTTGGGCTGATCCCGGATTGCGACCTCGCCCGTGTGCGGGCCGCCGGAAACGCCGCGGGCACCGGCGCCCTCATCGCCCTGTTGTCCGGCGCCGCCCGGCGCGAGATCGAGCGGGTCGTCCGACAGGTCGAGAAGATCGAGACCGCGGTCGAGCCGCGCTTTCAGGAGCACTTCATCGAAGCGATGGCGATCCCGCACCGGACGGCCGCCAACCCCAATCTTGAGCGGGTCCTGTCGTTGCCGGCCCGTCCCGCGACGGCCGATCGTGGCGCGGATCCACGCGCCGAGCGTCGGCGACGTCGAGCCGTGACGGCGTCCGCGGCGACGGCGGCTGGCGCGGCCACGGCGTCCGCCACATCCTCGACAGGAGACGATCGATGACCGAGAACATGGGTAATCGTCGCAGCGGCGGTCGCGAAGGCCGGCGCGCCGTCCGGCTCAGCCACCAGGTGGAGCGCCTGCCGTTCCTGACCCGAACGCTCGCCCCGTTCGAGGTCCTGGGCGACGAGGGCCTGTCGATCATCGAGGACAACGCCGACACCATCCTCCAGGAGGTCGGGATCGAGTTCCGCGGCGATGCCGATGCGCTTCGGCTGCTGGCCTCGGCCGGTGCCGACGTCGACGGCGAGCGGGTCCGCTTCCCGCGCGGGATGTGCCGGTCCATCGTCCAGGCGAGCGCTCCGCGCCAGTTCACCCAGTACGCGCGGAACGAGGCGAACAACGTCGAGATCGGCGGGCTGCATACGGTCTTCGCCCCCAACTACGGTTCGCCGTTCGTGCGCGACCTGGACAACGGCCGGCGCTACGGAACGATCGAGGACTTCCGCAACTTCGTGAAGCTCGCCTACGCCTCGCCGCACCTCCACCACAGCGGCGGGACCGTCTGCGAGCCCGTGGACGTGCCGGTCAACAAGCGCCACCTGGACATGGTCTACGCCCACATCCGCTACAGCGACAAGCCGTTCATGGGCTCCGTGACGGCGCCGGAGCGGGCGCGCGACACGGTCGAGATGGCCCGCATCGCGTTCGGGGCGGAGTACCTCGAGGCACACCCGGTCACGCTGAGTCTGATCAACGCGAACTCGCCGCTGGTCTGGGATTCGGTGATGCTGGGTGCCGCACGGGCCTATGCGGAGGCCAACCAGGCCACGCTCCTGACGCCGTTCATCCTGGCCGGAGCGATGGCCCCGGTGACCGCGGCCGGCGTGGCCGCCCAGACCCTTGCGGAGGCGTTGGCTGGGATGGCCTTCGTGCAGCTCACCCGGCCCGGGGCGCCGGTCGTGCTCGGCTCCTTCGCGTCGTCGATGTCGATGCAGTCGGGCGCACCCACGTTCGGGACGCCCGAACCCGCCCTCGTGCTGTACGTCATGGCGTCGCTGGCCCGCCGGCTCGGCGTCCCGTTCCGCAGCGGCGGCTCGCTGTGTGCCTCCAAGGTCGCCGATGCCCAGGCAGCCTACGAGAGCGCCGCGACCCTCCAGCCGACGGTC
>JANOIS010000482.1:0-1994 GCA_031407755.1 Chloroflexota bacterium
GCCGTGAACTCCCCGAATCGCTTGGTCAGCCCGCGGGCATGGATGAGCGAGGACGTCGACGTGGCGCTGGAAACCGGCGCCGGTGCCGTCACGAGGGTGTCGGACATGAGCGCGCATGGTACCGCGGCGGCGCCGCCACGGGCGGCTGTGTCCTTGGCGATGGCCCGGATGGCGCCCCGTGTGCCTGGATCGCGCCACGACCGGAAGCCGCCTTACGGACCGTTCACACCCAGTGAACGAGATCGAACAGACATGCGGGGTCGCTGTCCCAGATTGCGATCAGGTAGTCGGTCCAGGCGGGTTCATCGGATCATGTTCACTCAGGGTGAAGATCCCGGCATGGCAGCCGCGGGCGCGGGCCCGAGCCGGCACCGGATAACGCGCGGTGCATGACCCGGTGAGTCGCAGCGAATGGTCGCCTGCTTCAATCGACCGATGCAGGGAGACCCGTCGGCGCGACCATCGGTTCGAATGACGGTCCCCACGGCGTGTCGCTCGACGCGGCTCGCCATGGGGATGACCTTTCGCACCCTCGCCGAGGCCGTTGGTGTAACCCCATCGCACATCTGGGCGATCGAGCATGGCCAGGCGAACCCGTCGCTCGATCTCGTGGTTCGCCTCGCCCGAGCCCTGGACCTGGAGCTGGAGGTCACGCTTCGGCCACCGATCATCCACGGCGACCGACGGCAGATCGATCTCGTGCACGCCTGGGTATCCGGGTACGTCGATCGGCGCTTCTCGACCTCCGGGTGGAACACGGCTCGCGAGGTCGAGATCATCCACGGACGCTCCCACGGCTGGATCGATCTGCTCGCGTTCGACCGGACGTCGGGGACGCTTCTCGTGATCGAGATCAAGACCCGGCTCGACGATCTCGGTGCGATCGAGCGTCAGCTCGGCTGGTACGAACGGAGTGCGATGGCTGCGGCGCGCGAGCTGGGCTGGCTGCCGCGACGCACGATCTCCTGGCTCCTCCTGCTCGCCACCGAAGAGTCCGACTGGCGACTCCGGCAGAACCGTGACGCGATCGCGCCCGGGTTCCGCGGCCGACAACCTGACATGCTGCGGCTCCTCGCGAATCCCGCGGCCCAGTGGCGCAGCGGCCACGGAATCGCGATGGTCGACCCGGCAAGTCGTCGCCGAGATTGGCTCATTCGACCGCGGCTGGACGGGCGACGGTCAGCGGCGCCATACCTCGACTATCGTTCCGCGGCGTCAAGCCTGATCAAGGCCTGACCCGGCGCGGAACGCGGCCCGCCCGTCGACGGCGGGAGCCGGGGCCCGCCCGACACCAGCCCGTTCACACCCAGTGAACGAATGCGGACAGACGTGGGCGGACGGCGGCCCAGGATACGGTCTGGTCGTCGGTCCAGGCGGGTTCATCGCGCCACGTTCACTGTGGGTGAAGCGGCGCAGGCGGCGGCGCTCAGACCTCCTTGAACTCGCCTTCGACGGCCTCCTCGCCCTCGGGCGCGGCACCCTCGCCGGACGCGGCACCCTCGCCGGGTTCGCCGTCCGATCCGGACGCCCCGTCGGACGAAGCGGCCTCAGCGGCGGATGCCTGATAGGCGGCCGTGGAGATCCGTTGCAGGATCTCGGCAAGCGAGGTCATCCCGGTCCGGACGGCCTCTGCGTCGGAGCCCTTGAGCGCCTCACGCAGCGACGCGACGGAGTTATCCGTCTCCAGCTTGTCTTCTGAGGAGACCTTGTCGCCCAGGTCCTTGATCGCGCGCTCGGCCTGGAAGGTGAGCGCCTCGGCCTGGTTGCGCGTCTCCACGTCCTCGCGCCGCGCCTTGTCCTCGTCAGCGTGCTCCGCGGCGTCCCGGACCATCTGGTCCACGGCGCTCTTGTCCAGCATGGACGAGGCGGTGATCCGGACCTGCTGCTCCTTGTTGGTCGCCCGGTCCTTGGCCTTCACGTCCAGGATGCCGTTGGCATCGATGTCGAAGGTGACCTCCACCTGGGGCACGCCCCGGGGGGCCGGCGGGATGCCG